>JAEWDX010000208.1 GCA_023389895.1 Bacillota bacterium | reverse complement strand
ATCTGATTCCGAAGAACATGCGGCTAGAGCACTAACACTTAAAAATAAAGCTACAAGTAAAAATAAGAATCTTTTCATAGGTGTTATACCTCCAATTTTTAAAAATCAATAAGAGTAATCAATTTTTTTATCAATAAAATACCGATTATTCTCCACTCTTCCTGTGATAACTCCTGTCTGACCAAGCATTTTGGTCACGCCTGGCAAGAACCATAATTTCACCGATGCTGAAGCCTCTCCTCTTATATAAGTCGGAAGCTTGGTAAGGTCAGCACCCGTATCATGCTCAATTAAAGCCAGCATACGAGCCATTTTATTTCCTTCTGGATGTAGAAATAAAAATATCCTCAGATAATCTTTATAGCTTGTGTAAAAATTAAATTGGCCGAAGAATATAATCTGATTACCTTTTTTAATATCTATTAAATCATCTATAGTGTGTAATAATGCATAAGCCAATGCTGCTACCCACATATAAGGACCAAACGCTCTAACATCTGACTGTGTAAATGCCTCAAGAAAATTCACTGCAAAGCGGAAGGCAAAAAGTTCTGTCATGGCTGCGGTGTAGTTGGCTCCGGTGCTTTCGAGTCCATACATGATATATTCGACTTGGTTGTTTTCGAGGGCAAATCCTTCTGCACCCTTTTTCTTGAAGTCATGGCTTTTGAATTTGGTTAATATGTATTCATTGAGATAGACTTTATCTCTTGAGTTTATGAGTACATCACCGACTGCTTCGAATACTTCATCAACAAAGTTCATTGCGTCTTTTGCTGCTTTATCCGTGTTATCTCGATTAAACTCATTTTTGCTTGCTTCCATTGATCCTTGATATTTTTTGACTAAAACCGCAATTTCCTGTAGCAATGCATGATCTTGGGCATATTTTTCTGCTTCTTTAATAGCCTTGTCTAACTGTTCATTTACATCTTCTAAGTTTTTGTCCGCTTCTTTATCCTTTTTATTTACATCTTCATCCTTAATAACTGGACGATCAACCGTAATAATCCGAACTGCCTTATCAATTGCCGCTTTTTGCCCACTCATATCAATTCCACCAAGACTTAATCCACCGGGGATACTAGCTAGTAGCTGCTCAACTGCCGAGATATTATTCTCGACCTTACCAATAGCTTCATTAATTTTGCTTTTCAAGTCATCAAAGAATTTTTGCTCGATTACATATTCGTCAAGTCTCTTATTTGCTTCCGCAATTCCACCCAACGCCCCATTTGCATTCCCACTGCCATTTTCTCTCATATTGGCTGCGTTATTGGCATTCGAGTACTTGTTTCTTGCTTCTGCTCTCTTCTCTTTTATAATCTTATCTACTTTCTTGTTTAATTCCTCTGCTTCTTCAACCAGCTTCTGCGCTGCCTTTAATTCACTTAACACCGCCTTCAGCTCTGACTTTAATGCGTTGGCGGAGAGTTTTATCGCCATTTCTGCCGTTTTTTTCTTTGCTTCATACCTTGATTTTTCTCCTTCATCCGCATCAGCTGACGGTGGATTATTAACTATCGCCTGGTAGGCAACTATACAAGCTTCTACGTCTGCAAACTGCTCATCAGAATCTCCACTTTTTTCCTGCGCTTTCGTTAAATGTTTCTCCACTTTATCTAGCTTTTCCTCACGTTTATCTACATCATCCTGGAGGCTCTCAGCGATATCCACATAAACCGACGCTTGTCCCATTGCCTCTGACACCTGAAGAAAGCCTTCTATTATCGATTTTCCAACCTCCATTGGTGCCTTGTATTTCATTTCCTCCAAAATTTGGTATTCTATAGTTTCTTTATTCGCCAGCATCTTCTTATCACTTATTTCAGTTGTCAATTCTCCTTCAGGTTTTGTGTCAGTAAACCGGAAATAATCCCCTTCTTCCATTTTTAAATTTTCTTCAAATACTTTACTGAAAATTTCATTTGCTTCACTTTGTCCACCATCAAATCCGAATAAGCCATATCCCTTCACATCTTGATTATAAGCAGACATTGTTGATCTTATCGCCGCTTTTATCGCTTGATCCGTCTCACGCTCGGCAGTCATGATGCGAATGAAATCAATTAATACAGCGTTAAACATAAAAAGGAGAAGAGTAATGATGATTGCATATATGGATACAGCTCCCTTTTCATCGATAAAAAACTTATGAAAGCATTTTTTTATCCATCCCATTATTTCATCTCCTTTCTATTTTTGAGTTTTACTAACTCTTCTTTTTCGATTTCTTAAATTTTTTAATATACCCGCTGTACGTTGCTATTTCATTATAGAAATAAACAACAAAGTCTGTATTGCGGATAAATTCAACCGGTTCTGTAACTGATCGCGTTGCTTTTGCTTCCATTAAATCGAGTCCAAACAATTTCTTTACTGACGCAGGTAAATATAAGGGTTGTTCAAGTGTTACGATAACCTTGTTGCCTAACAAGCCGTTCTTATACTCTACCTTGCCTGTGATTGGACCTGGAATTTTCTCAATTAATTCTTTGTGCTTTTTTTTCTCCACTAAGCCATCATCTCCGAACGGCTTTAATCCAAAGTTTTCCAAGAAATTATTTGCCGTTAAACGCCAATACAATCCATCATCTAAATCTGTAGTATACGTATTAAATGCACCAGTTTTTATATCCTTAGAGCTATTACTCCATGAATAAGCTACTTGGTCTGCAATGCGATTAGCATCAAATTGCAGAATCGATTTGTAATAAATGACAAGACTAAAGAAAACTAAGGATAATGTAATAAGGAGAAGCATCGGAAAAATCATCGATGCTTCAATTGTAAAATTTCCCTTGTCACTTTTTAGAAAGGCTTTTACCCTTTTAATCATCGATATCTTTTTGGAAATCACCAACTTTTTTATCTCCAAAATCTAGAAGGGCTTTTACCCAAGCAGTAATTTGTTTTCTGAAGGCTAACGCAATGACAACAATTACTGCAATAATTAGCATGACTTCTAGGGTTTGCATCCCTTCTTCATCCTTCCAAAACTTACTAAACCAAGTAGATAATACATTCATTATTACATCCTCCATTTACTATTATTATTGGTTTACATAATGGAAATTGCCGGATATCCGACAATTATCATGACAGCCACAAAAATTAGAATTAGGGGAAAAACTAATTTAGAAGAGGCTTCCTCTCCTTTTGTCTTCGAAATGTTTTTTCGCTTCTCCCAAAGGCTTTGTGATAATTCACGTAATGACAAGATTAGGTCTTGTCCACCTTTTCGATAGTTTAATAGAATCGTGGTTGTAAAAATAGCTACTTCTTGAATCGCACATTTTTTACTTAATTCATTCATGACTTGTGCAAATGGTTCGTTACTTGTTAACCTGTTCACCGAGTCTCTTAATTCTTTATACAGTGGAGAATCGTCACCCTCTTTTAGTTCCACACAACGAATTAATGCTTGTTGAACTGTTTCA
>JAEWDX010000043.1 GCA_023389895.1 Bacillota bacterium | reverse complement strand
GCTCGCTCATTTCACGAACAAGCTCACCGTAGAGGGTGAGCTCAAAAATATTTTCAGCGATTTCTCTTTGAGAGATAATTTCGCATAATTCCTTTTTAATCATTCGGAAATCACCTTTTCTTTTCTCCAGACTACAGCCCCATCTACTAGTGTAACGACTGGCCAACCTTTACACTCCCAGCCATCGAACGGAGTGTTCTTTCCTTTTGATAAAAAATCATTAACATTTATTTTTTTTGTATGATGTAAATCAAGTAAAACTAAGTCAGCTGGTGCACCAATTTCAATTACACCAGTCTGAAGTCCAAACGCTTCAGCAGGTTTTATTGTTAACAAGTCGATAAGCTGCTTTAAAGAAAAAATTCCCTTTTCAACAAAGTTTGTATAAAGAAGCGGAAAAGCCGTTTCTAAGCCAACAATGCCAAATGGTGCTAGCTTCATGCCCTCAGCTTTTTCTTCAGCTGTATGTGGAGCATGATCGGTTGCAATAAAATCGAGCGTTCCGTCAAGAATCCCTTCAATTAATGCTTCTCGATCAGCACTACCTCGTAAAGGGGGATTCATTTTATAATTCGTATCGAGCCCTGGGATGTCTTCCTCACATAATAGAAGATGGTGTGGTGTCACTTCAGCAGTCACCTTAATTCCTGCCCGCTTCGCATCCCTGACAACACGAACAGATTCTTTCGTGCTTATATGGCAAACATGATAATGGCAATTTGCCGCTTCCGCAAGCAGCACATCGCGTGCAATATGAACAGATTCACAAACAGAAGGGATTCCATTTAATCCATTCTCCTTTGAAAACACACCTTCATGAACGGCTCCTTGATTAATTAGCGTATTCTCTTCACAATGGGCAATAATGGGCATATTTATTTCAGCAGCTTTTTTCATTGCCTTCAACATCGTCGCCGCTGATTGGACCCCTACTCCATCATCAGTAAAAGCAAATGCACCAGCTTCCTTTAAAGCTTGAAAATCAGTTAACTCATCGCCCAGCTGACGGGTCGTTATCGATGCATACGGAAGCACCTTCACTGCAGCAGTATCCTCCATTCTCTTATTCAACCAATTTAATTGCTCCTTCGTATCTGGAACAGGTCTTGTATTTGGCATTGCCGCAATGGTCGTAAAACCACCTTTTGCCGCTGCCATCGTACCTGTAGCAATCGTTTCTTTCTTCTCGCCACCCGGTTCTCTTAAATGTACATGAAGATCAATAAATCCTGGTGCAATGAATAACCCTGTTGCATCAATAACTTGGTCAGCATTTCTTGTTAAATTCTCCCCGATTTCTTGAATTTTACCAGACTCAATATAAATATCTATATTTAAGTTTTCAGATGAATTAATAAGCAACCGGCCATTTTTGATTAGTAGTGACATAATTATCGCTCCTTTTCGCTTCTTCCACTCTCTTTAACACTGCCATCCTAATAAACACACCATTTTCCATCTGCTTGAATATACGTGAACGCTCACATTCTACTAAACAACTGGCAATTTCTACATCTCGATTCACTGGTGCAGGATGCATAATGATACTTTTATCCTTCATTCGTTTCTCTCTTTCAACCGTTAATCCAAATGCTTCATGATATTCCTTACTACTATTTTTCTCTTTGCTGTTATGCCGCTCATGTTGAATTCTAAGCAACATAACGACATCTGAAGTTTCAATTGCTTTATCAATTTGTTCATAACTTCCATGTTCAATTATTTCCTCATCAAACCATTCATTCGGTCCAGAAAATACAATATTTGCTCCTAGTTTTGTTAATGCTTCTGCATTGGATCTTGCAACACGGCTATGTCTTATATCCCCTATTATCGCAATTTTCAAGCCTTTAAAATAACCGAATTCCTGTTTAATTGTCATGAGGTCAAGTAAAGATTGGGTTGGATGATGTCCACAACCATCTCCAGCATTAATGATTGCGACATTTACTTTCCCAACCAGTTCATCGAAATATCGATCTTGACTATGGCGAATAACAACTGTATTTACACCAATCGCCTCTAACGTTTTTACTGTGTCATAAAGTGTTTCGCCTTTAACAACACTTGATGTACTTACCTCAAAAGGAATATTTTCAATCCCGAGTCTACGTTCAGCCATTTCAAAGCTACATTTTGTTCTCGTACTGTTTTCATAAAATAAATTGGCGGCAAATATTTTTGTTTTTGGTAACCACATACCACCATCTCGAAAATATTGTGCATCAGCTAAAATCCTATCAATTTCATCAACCAATAAATCTGTTGTTGTTAATAAATCGCGCAAGCTGAACCCCTCCAATTTTTAAAAATGAAATTTTATAAATTATTTTGTTAATCCTAGCTGTTGATTTCCGTTGCAATCAACTAATAGCACAGATTTAACAATGGGCATTAACACTGCTACTAAAAACAGCACCCTGATATGAAATCAAGGTGCTGTGGAATGCTGCAAAACAAGCCTCATAACAGGAGCAATTTCCCATTTAAAGGTCGTCTTACACTTTCAACACCCTTTCAAGTCTCTCTGGACTTTATTAAAAGATGTTAGTCTTCAGTTTCAAACAGACTATCTTGCACCTTTTCTCTGCCTGGTAAGATTAGATTTAGCACTACACCACAGATGGCTGCTAAAGCCATTCCTTCAATTTTAAGAGTACCTAAATCTATATGTGCTCCCCCGATACCAATTACAAGAATAACGGAGGCAATGACTAGATTACGTTTATTGTCAAAATCAATTTTGCTATCAACGAGCATTCTTATGCCTGAAGAAGCGATAATACCGAACAGCAGGATGGAAACTCCCCCCATAACTGGAGTAGGGATAGAGCTAATTAATGCTGAAATTTTCCCGATAAATCCGAAGATAATCGCAGCAACAGCTGCCCCACCTAAAACATAGACACTATATATTTTTGTGATTGCAAGAACTCCGATATTTTCACCGTAAGTAGTCTTCGGTGGTCCACCCATTATAGCGGAAATCATTGTTGCCATACCGTCACCAAGAATAGAGCGATGTAAACCTGGGTCTTTTATATAGTTTTTACTTACTACTTTACCTAATACGAGCTGGTGACCAATATGTTCGGAAATTGTTACAATCGCTACTGGTAACATTAAAATCATCAAGTCTAAAGTAATTTTGAAATCATAATCGACGAATGGGAAGACAAAGTTTGGCATTTCAAACCATGCCGCTTCTTTAACTGGAGTTAAATCGACAACCCCAACAAAATAGGCATATATATACCCAAAGATAATTCCTGCTAAAATTGGAATCATACTAAGCATTCCTTTAAAATAAACCGAGAAAATAATCGTAACTGCTAACGTAACAAGGGCAACTGAAAAGTGAATCATACTATATGTTTCTGAAACAGGGTCATTCATTGCCATTCCAACAGCCGTTCCTGAAAGCGCTAATCCAATAACCATAATAACAGGACCGACTACAATTGGCGGTAGCAGGTTCATTAACCAGCGGTAGCCGCCAGCTTTAATAATCAACGCAATAACACCGTATAAAAGGCCTACCATGAAGCTTCCAATCATCATTGCCCCAATGCCACCGTCTATATTTGCCGCTTGCAGGGGAATAATATAAGCAAAGGATGAGCCTAAGTAGGCGGGAACCTTCCACTGTGTAATCATAAGAAAGGCTAGTGTTCCAAGACCGCTTGAGATTAACGCAATGGCAGGGTCTAAATCTACTAAGAAAGGAACTAATACAGTTGCGCCAAACATGGCGAATAAATGCTGTAAGCTTAAAGTCAACCATTGCAATGGTGATGGAACATCTTTAATATCTAAAAGTGGTTTGTTCATTTTTCTCTCTCCCTAAGAAATGTTCTGCAAATCCTTGCTATTTTAATAAAAAAACCCTCATTTGCATAAATTCCGCAAAGAGGGTAAAAGAAGCACAGCAAATGACAGATTTCATTTACTTGAACCCCTTTGTCAGCCTCTCTGGACTGTATTTAAAAAGGGAATATTCAATTTTCAAAAATACTTACTTTATCGACATCATCCACTTCTCTTAGCTGAACAACAATTCGTTCAGAACTTGAGGTCGGAATATTCTTTCCTACAAAATCTGCTCGAATCGGTAATTCACGGTGACCTCGATCAATAAGGACAGCAAGCTGGATACTAGCAGGTCTTCCGATATCTATTAAAGCATCAAGAGCAGCCCTAACCGTTCTTCCCGTATACAAAACATCATCAACTAAAATGATCTTTTGCTTATTAATATCCTTCGGAATACTTGAGCCTTTAACAAGCGGTTCTTGATTTTCCGTTTTCACCGTTAAATCATCTCTGTAAAGGGTTATATCTAACTCTCCCACCGCAACCTTTGCACCTTCAATTTGTTCAATTCGTTCAGCAAGTCGATTAGCAATATAAATTCCCCGAGTCCGAATTCCTACAAGGATACAGTCTTCAATTCCTTTGTTTTTTTCAATAATCTCGTGGGCAATCCTCGTTAACGCTCTACGAATTGCCTGTTCATCAAGAATATTTGCTTTTTGTGTCATAATATCACTCCATTCGAGGCATAGTTACACTTATACTTAATTCTTAAGATTGGCACCTACGTCGAAAGATCTTCTGCGTTGCCAATTCATGCTTTCTTAACGTATAAAAAGCAAAAACCTCTCACCAGTTCGGCAAGAGGGTAAACGACACATTACAGAATAAAGGAAATCCTTCACTCAAATCCGCTTCCTTCTCAGCCTCACAGGACCGTATTAAAGGACTTATTTAATTAACTATGGTAAGTTTATCCGATGACTAAAGACTTGTCAATGATTATTTTCCAGCTTGGTAATTAATTGTTTGAAGTAAGCAGGAAGTGGTGCCTCAAATTCTAAATAATCCTCTGAACGTGGATGAATAAATCCTAGAACACCTGCATGTAATGCCTGACCATTTAGATTAAGCGTTTTTCGTGGGCCATATTTCGGATCACCTGCGAGCGGATAGCCAATGTATTTCATATGAACACGGATTTGATGAGTTCGACCTGTTTCTAATTGACATTCTATCAATGTAAAGTCTCGAAATCGTTCAAGCACTTGAAAATGGGTGACAGCATGCTTACCATTATCAGCAACTGTCATACTTTGCCGCTCTTTTTGATGACGGGCAATTGGTGCATCAATTGTTCCATGATCATGTGGAATGATCCCATGAACAATCGCACGATATTTTCTTGTTACCGTTTTTTCCACTAATTGATTTACGAGGCTCTCATGTGCTAAATCATTTTTCGCAACCATTAACAAACCTGAAGTATCCTTATCAATTCGGTGGACAATTCCTGGTCTCATCACTCCATTAATGCCAGAAAGATCTCGACAATGAGCCATTAATCCATTAACAAGCGTTCCTGATGTATGTCCTGGTGCAGGATGAACAACCATTCCTCTTGGTTTGTTTACGACAAGTACATCTCGATCCTCATAATAAATATCTAAATCTAGCTTTTCAGGCGTAATATCTAGCTCTTCCAACTCTGGTATTTGAATGATAACATGATCATCTTTGCTACATTTATAATTTGTTTTCACCTTGTTTCCATTTACGGAAACATGCCCATCTTTAATCCAAAGCTGAACTTGAGTTCGTGACCATTCAGGATTCAAAGATGTTAAAACCTTATCAATCCTTTCACCCACTTGTTGTTCAAGAATTATGTTCTCCATTTTCTCCATGGGATTTCTCCTTCTTCAATTTTCTTTCTTCTAACAGCATTTGACTCATTAATAAGACTACTCCAACAACTAATGCGGAGTCGGCAATATTAAAAACAGGAAAATCATAGCCAAAAATATATGTATTAATAAAATCGACTACTTCCTTTCGAACAATGCGGTCAATGAAATTGCCGATCGCCCCTCCTAACATGAAGGCCAGCGAAACACCTAAAAGCCAATTCCCTTTTGCTGCTCTTTGCATGTAATAAATAATTCCAATAATGACAATGACAGTTATAACATAGAAGAACCACATTTGCCCTTCTAAAATTCCCCATGCTGCTCCTCTATTTCGGTGTGAGGTAATATAGAGAAAGTTTTCAATAACTGGAATGCTTTCACCAAATTCTAAATATTTAACAATCAGCCATTTTGTTAATTGATCAAGTGCAATGACAAATAATGCAATTATGTAAAAAAACACAAAGGTAACCTCCAAATATAATTTCTTTACCTTTGCATTTTAGCATAAACATTTAGAAAAACACAGTACTAGCTTCTATTCATAAAGACCTTTCCGGTAATATCCATCCATTTTCGTATAGTCATTTACTGATTTTAAGGTAGGTATATTTCGCAGTAAATCCATTGGCATCATTTCTCCGGATAGTTCACAAATGCCAAAGTCTCCTCTTTCTA
Source organism: Bacillota bacterium (assembly GCA_023389895.1). GTDB lineage: Bacteria > Bacillota > Bacilli > Bacillales > Cytobacillaceae > Cytobacillus. The sequence goes on along the minus strand of JAEWDX010000043.1, from coordinate 6,002 downwards.
ATTTTTTTAATGTACATTCAATATCTGTAAGTTCAGCTTGTATGAGTGGTTTAATTAATGGTGAACGATTCTTATCTGCTAGGCTTGCGATTAATTCCATTCTTGTTGTACGGAGTTCTGAATAAAGGGCATCAATATTTGTATCCATTTAAGCTCCTCCGTTCTTTAGCTGCTTTTCATCTATTATCTCCTCAAGATTTAGTTAAAAATCAGGCAATGTTTTTCTAACCGTACAACAATTTACAATAAGAAATGCCAAGCACTTCCGATGACGTCAATAGATAATCCGCAAATAAGATTATCTATAATTTCTGCATCGGAAAGCTTGGCATTTTTACATTAATTCACCATTAACCTAAATGGCTATAATGCTCTTTAACAACGTCTGCACAGCGAGGACATAATGTTACAAATTCTGCGACTTGCCCAACATCTGGTGTTACAACCCAGCATCGTTCACAAGTTTCACCCTCGGCTTTTGAAATAACAATTGCTGTATTCTCGAATTGAAGTGCATTTTCTGGTGCATCTTCATATTTCCCGGCAATTTCAAAACTTGAAACAATAAAAATTTGTGGCAAGTTTTCTTTAATTGACTCAAGCAATGATTTTGCCTTTTCATTCACATATAAAGTAATTTTCGCATTAAGTGATTTACCAATAATTTTTTCATTGCGCGCTTCTTCTAAAGCCTTTAGAACATCATCACGAAGTTTCATAAATGCTGACCATTTTTCTTCTAAAGCTTTTGCATTTGGCAATTCCTTACACTCTGGAAGATTTGTTAATTGAACACTTTCTTCTGTGACAGAAGGAATGAATGTCCAAACTTCATCAGCTGTATGAGCTAAAATTGGTGCAACTAATTTCGTTAAAGCCAATAGGCTTTCATATAATACGGTTTGAATAGCTCTACGTTCTGGATGATTTGCACCTTCAATATAAAGAACATCCTTCGCGAAATCAAGATAAAATGCACTTAAATCTAATGTACAGAAATTATTAATCGCATGATAAACATCAGAGTAGTTATAATTTTCGTAAGCATTGCGAACATATTTAATTAATTTATTTAATTTCACAAGAATAAACTGATCGACTTCACGTAAATCTTCATATTTAACCGTATTTTCCACAGGATTGAAATCAGCTAGATTTCCGAGTAGGAAGCGGAAAGTATTACGAATCTTTCGGTATACTTCTGCAACCTGTTTTAAGATGGCGTCTGATACACGAACATCAGCTTGATAATCAACAGAGGCTACCCAAAGCCGTAAAATATCAGCACCAAGCTGATTCATAACTTTAGCTGGTACAGTGACATTTCCTAATGATTTACTCATTTTTCTACCTTCGCCATCTAAGACAAAGCCATGGCTTAAAACTCCCTTATATGGCGCTTTCCCAGTGACAGCAACCGCAGTAGAAAGGGATGAGTTAAACCAGCCACGATATTGATCAGAGCCTTCTAAATAAAGATCTGCTGGCCTTTGAAGGTCATCGCGCTCCAATAATACTGCTTGATGTGATGAGCCTGAATCAAACCACACGTCCATAATATCTGTCTCTTTTGTAAAATTACCCCCAGGGCTTCCAGGATGGGTAAAGCCAGCTGGCAATAAAGCATTCGCCTCTTTTTCAAACCAAATATTTGAACCATGTTCACGGAACAAGTTGGAAACATGCTCAATTGTTTCATCTGTAATAATCGGCTCGCCATTTTCTGCATAAAACACTGGAATAGGTACACCCCATGCACGTTGACGAGAAATACACCAATCTCCACGATCACGTACCATATTATAAAGACGAGTTTCACCCCAAGCAGGAACAAATGTTGTTTCATTAATTTCTTGTAAAAGTTCATCGCGAAAATCTTTAATCGATGCAAACCATTGTGCAGTGGCCCGATAAATAACCGGCTTCTTCGTTCTCCAGTCATGCGGATAGGAATGGGTAATGAAAGAACGCTTTAATAATGCACCGACTTCTTGTAGCTTTTCTGTAATCGCTTTGTTTGCTTCATCATAAAATAATCCTGCAAAACCAGTTGCCTCGTCCGTCATATAACCACGATCGTCAACTGGACTTAAAACGCCTAGATTATAATGGTTTCCGACCGCAAAGTCATCTTCCCCATGTCCAGGAGCCGTATGAACACAGCCAGTACCAGCATCAGTCGTTACATGCTCACCAAGAACAACAAGTGAATCTCGATCATATAATGGATGCTTTGCCTTAATATATTCGAGCTCAGTCCCTTTAGCTGTTTTTACAACTTGAGGGGCTTCCCAACCAATTTCTTTCGTTACTGCTTCTAATAAAGCCTCTGCCACTACATATTTTTGTCCTTTTTCCTCGACAACAACATAAGTTAGACTATGATGGACAGCAATTCCAAGATTCGCCGGAATTGTCCATGGAGTCGTTGTCCAAATAATAATTTGAGTATTTGTATCAAGGACTCCTTTTCCATCAATTACGTTAAAGCCAACATAAATCGATGGTGAACGCTTATCTTGATATTCAATTTCCGCCTCAGCTAATGCGGATTCAGAGGATGGAGACCAATAGACTGGCTTTAAGCCCTTGTAAATATAGCCCTTTTTCGCCATTTCACCAAACACTTTAATTTGTTGTGCTTCATATTCTGGCTTTAAAGTAATATAAGGATTTTCCCACTCGCCTCTAACACCTAAACGTTTGAATTGAGAGCGTTGACTATTGATTTGCTCATAAGCATATTCCTCACAAAGCTTACGAAACTCTGCTACTGCCATTTCTTTACGTTTAACTCCTTTATTTGTTAACGCCTGTTCAATTGGCAGTCCATGTGTATCCCATCCAGGAACATATGGAGCATGATAGCCACTCATTGATTTATAGCGCACAATAAAGTCCTTCAAAATTTTATTTAATGCATGCCCAATGTGAATATCACCGTTTGCATATGGCGGCCCATCATGTAGAACAAACATCGGTCGATCCTTCGTCCGTTCCTGTACTTTTTCATAAAGATTCATTTCTTCCCATTTTGCCTGAATATCCGGCTCACGCTTCGGCAAATTTCCACGCATTGGAAATTCAGTATTTGGCATTAATAAAGTATCCTTATAATCCATCTTCAGATCCTCCTAGATTAGAAAAACTCACTTATTTAAGATGTTAAAAAAATAAAAAATCCCCCTCATCCCAAAAGGGACGAGAAGGTTTATCTCCCGCGGTACCACCCTTGTAGATAGACATTGAAGTCTATCCTCTCAAGCATTCTTAACGCGAATGATTCGCCTTTTTCTACTTTGCCTATTTTAGACATTCGAAAAGGAACTCGAGGGTGATTTTCCAATTTCACGCTTATACCAGGCTTTCACCATCCCTGGATCGCTTAAATAAGCTTTATGAAAATTGTACTGTCCCTTTCACAGTAAATGATCTTCATATTCATATGATAAGAATTATATGCAAAATAATAGGCATTCGTCAAGCGAATGAATCTTCTTCTTGAGCGGATTTTAATTCAGTAGCATCTAGCTCATATTCAAGCAAATGCTCCCAATCATCGTTATTAAGCAAATCTAATTGAGCTTCAATTAACATTTTAAAGCGTGTTCTAAACACTTTCGATTGTTTCTTTAATTCTTCAATTTCGAGGGCAATTTTCCTTGCTCTCGATAAAGATTCATTAACGATCCGGTCAGCATTTTTTTCAGCTTCTTTTATAATTAGCTTTGCTTCCTTTTGGGCATTTCGCTTCACTTCTTCTGCAGCCTCTTGAGCAATGATGATTGATTTATTCAATGTCTCTTCTATATTAGTAAAATGGCCAATACGCTCTTTTTGTTCATTCAGCTTTTCTTCTAATTCTTTTTTGTCTCGGATGACGATTTCATAATCTTTAATTACTTGATCAAGAAATTCATTTACTTCATCTTCATCATAGCCGCGAAACCCTTTACTAAATTCTTTATTATGAATATCTAGTGGTGTTAATGGCATTAGGAAAACCTCCCATTAAAGTCTATTTACTATGTAAATTAAAATTCGACATCTTGCAGCAAAGTCCTGCACATGAAAATTATTTTTGTACCCCTACAGTTATCTTCCATTTATCTTTTTTTGTTTTTCCTTCAAGCTCGATCATTTTCGAACGGCCATAGCCCCTAACAGAAATAATATCCCCTTCGCAGCATTCAGAAGCGGGATTTTCAACCGTCATCCAGTTTATCTTTACAGCTCCATGCTGAATCATCACTTGAGCTTTTTGCCTAGAAAAATTGTAGATCGAAGAGATAACCGTATCAAGCCGAAGTGAGGAAACCGTTACATTTTTATTGCTCCAAGCCTCCCCAGAATGAATAGCATCGGTTAATGGAAGCTTTCGCAAGCTTACCGTTGCCTTCCCAATCGATTCTAATTGTAAAACAATATACTCTTCAATCTCTTGCGAAACAACGATTTGTATTCTGCTTTCATAAATGAGGATATCGCCAAATCTCCCTCTTTTTAAACCTAATGACATTAAGCTCCCAAGAACTTGTGGGTGCTCAATTGTCACAAACTTCTTCGGATAATCAACCTCAAAAAGAGAGAGTTGAAAATCATCTTCCGCACACTCATAATAATCTGGGTAAATGATGGCGCGTTTCCGTTCAGCGGAATGAATCCCGCCAAAAAAGCTTAATTTCACAGCTTGATTGCTGCCAATTATTTGCTTCGTAATTTCCTGTTCTCGTGGATCAAGAAAATCTGTCAACTTAAAAGCATATGTATTCTGAACAGCTTCCCTCCAATTAAGCACTTGATCAATAAATTCCTTTTCCTCTGAACGAAAATGTTGATAGATTGACATGAATAAAACCCCACTTAGTACGTTAATATACTTAAACTTTCGAACTAGCCATGAAAGGACTATTCAAGTCCATTTTTCAAAAATAGCTTAAATAATCCAAGTAAATAACGTACTTAAACCACTTACCGCAAACTTAAGAACTAAAATAGCAACGATAGGTGAAATGTCAATCATCCCAATTGGAGGTATGATTTTCCGAAAGGGCTCTAAATATGGCTCACATATTCTCGTCAAAAATTGACCTATCGATGTTTCCCTTGCATTTGGAAACCATGACATTAAGATATAAATAATTAATGCCCATGAGTAAATATTTACTAAATTTACAATTATACTGTATAAAAGTACCATTTAAAATTACCACCTCGTATTTTCAAATTCATGCTCTTGCAATATTTGCGATATATTTCCTGTTACTTCAACATTATCTGGTGTACAAAGGAAAATATCCGTACCAACTTTTTGGATATCACCACCTAATGCATAAACGGTTCCGCTCAAAAAATCAACAATTCTCTTTGCTTGATCTCTTTCGATCCTTTGTAAATTCACGACAACGGACCGTCTATTTTTTAAATGATCCGCAATATCCTGTGCTTCTGCATATACTCTTGGTTCGACTAAAACCATTTTCGAAGACTTCTGGACACTTTGAAGGCTGACAATATTATTTTTTTGAGCTGGCTGTTTTTGCATTTGTTTTACTGGCTCAAGTTCTTCTTCATAGCTTTCAGCATCTTCTCTATCCTCTTTGTAATCATTTTCATCATCGAGAAAGAAAAATGTTTTAAACTTTGATTTTAAACTCATTTAATTACAACCCCCTATTCCACTTCACCTACTAATGCTGTTCCAATCCGAACCATCGTTGCTCCCTCTTCAATCGCAATCTCATAATCATTGGACATTCCCATTGAAAGCTCATTACAAGGAGCATAGTCAAGCTTCATATGTTGAATTTCGCCTTGTAACTCCTTGAGTTTTCGAAAACAAGTTCGTACTACTTGTTCATCTGAAGTAAACGGAGCCATTGTCATTAAACCAGCGATCCGTATTTTCGGATATTCCCTCATCTTTCGAATAAATTCTTGCAGTTCTTCCGGTACCAAACCTTGCTTCGATTCTTCCCCTGAAACATTCACTTGAATTAAAC
>JAEWDX010000010.1 GCA_023389895.1 Bacillota bacterium | reverse complement strand
CTTTCACCCCCATTAGAGCAACTTCTCTCTTACTTCGTTGAAAAAGATGCCCCTTTAACTCCCATTAGAGCACCTTTCCTCCTATTCTTTTGAAAAAGATGCCCCTTTAACTCCCATTAGAGTATCTTCTCTCCTATTCTCTTGAAAAAGATGCCCCTTTCGCTTCCATTAGAGCAGCTTTTCTTCTACTCTGTTTAAAATGTTGCCCCTTTCGCTCCCATTAGAGCATCTTTCCTTCTACTCTTTTGAAAAAGATGCCCCTTCGGCTTCCATTAGAGCAACTTCTCTCTTACTTCGTTGAAAAAGATGCCACTTTCACCCCCATTAGAGTATCTTCTCTCCTATTCTCTTGAAAAAGATGCCACTTCGGCTTCCATTAGAGCACCTTTTCCCTGCGCTCCTTTAAAAATTGTCGCTAAATACAAGATTAAAACTTCTTTTTCTCAACACACATAGAAAAGATGCTCCAAAATACATTGTTGTAGCGAAACTGAATTTTCTCTCTCTATATAAGAAAAGGAGCATCCAAAAGTCGAAATATCGACTGAATGGATAGCTCCTTTTTCTACTGTCTATTGTCGTTCATACATGAGAAACTTTAATACCACATTAGAGCTTTTGTAAACAATAATGTCCACAAAAGGAATCACCATTAACGGCAAAAGTGGTGTTGGACAGCCTAGTGAATCCCTAGTTAATCTAAACGGATTGAATCACTTGGCACAGATAAAGCATTGATGGAAGCATTGTTCCCGTTTGCTATAGATAAAATATAGACTCGGTAACTATCTCCACTTCGAATTTTCCGACCTTCTACATCTGTAGTATCCATAGACAAGGTTGTTGCTGTAGATGCATCAGCCTTACTAATTCTAGTACGATTCTCTGGCGTAACACGATTCGCATCTGATAGATAAAATGACTTTGATGCTGGAACTACTAAAATATCATAGTATGAAATATTCGACTCAGAGTCAGCTCTTGTAAAGCTCACTTCAAGGTCCCTTCCATCTCCGTAGTCATCAACATCATATACTCGAACATCAGTCGCCGCCTGAACGCTACCATCAGCTAAGCTGAAATCATTTGATGATCCTGATAACGCATCACTGTTGCCTGAATTAGATTTACTTAATATAAAGACAACATAATTTTGACCATAATTAAGTGATCTTCCATTTACATCCGTTATATTTGAATTAAGTCTCGTTGTAATATTTTTTCCTGTTTTTGCAATCGTCATATAGTTTGCTGAGGACGCTGAGCGTAAATTAAAATTCCAAGCATCTTCAGATTTTACAACCATTGCGCGATATTCAGAAATCGTTGATTCATCAGATACTTTGTTAAAAGAAACTTCGATATCACTGGCAGTACCAGAATAGCCTGCAATAGCTGTTTTAACGTTCGTAACCGCTTGTGTGGAAGCATTACTTGTTAATGTTATTGCAGCTGAAGGAGCTGAAAGTGCATTATTATTCGAATTTCCTCCAGATGACACAGCTAACACATACACTCTATAAGCAACATCTTCACGGATGATTTCACCGTAAACATCTCTTGAATCTGCTAGCAATGTTCGCTTAATATTTGCACCTGTCTTCGAAACAGATAAATAGTGGCGTGTTGAATTTGCATCTTTCAAGTTGAAGCCGCCTGCCTGTGCTGATTTAATTACCATAATACGGTATTCACTAATTTTTGATTCATCAGATACTTTGTTAAAAGAAACTTCTAAATCACGGCCGTCTCCCCAATCACTACTATCTTTCACAACGATATTTGAGACACCTTTTGTAATTTGGTTATCCGTTAGCCTAATTGTTGATGAAGCTGCAGAAAGTGAGTTTTTGTACGAATTTGCTTGGGTGCCAACTGACATGACAAACACTTTATAGGCTACATCATTTTGAATATAGTATCCACTTACATCTCTAGCACTTGATGATAAAGTCACCGAAATAGTAGATGATGAACTTCTACTAACGCTTGTATAATACGAAGATGATGTATCTTCTGCTTTTGTTAAATTAAAATTTTTCGCATCTGCTTCTCTTACAACAAAAATTCTATATTCAGAAACGCGCGTATCGTTAGCTGGAGCAGTGAAGCTTACTTGTAAATCCGCCCCATTACCATAATCATAAATGTCACTCACTGATAGCTTTGTCACCTTTGTATCCTCAGGATTGCTGCTTAAAGTGACCGAAGCGGATGCTGTTGACAATGAACTACTATATGATCTAGATTGGTTTCCAACAGAAAGGATGAATAGTTTATATGGAATCCCGCTTTGAATCAATCTTCCTTGGCTATCTCTCGTAGTGCTGGATAGAATTCGCTTAATGTTGGCGCCTGATTTACTAATCGCCGTATAATTTGACGATGACACTTCAATGGCTGTAGATAAATTGAATGAACTTGCTTCATTTTCTCTGACAATAATTGCACGATATTGAACTAAATTACTTTCATCTGCAATTTTATTGAAGGAAACTTCTAAATCGCGTCCATCTCCATAATCACTAGCATCTTTCAATTTTACACCCGTAGCCGCACTAACTTTTAATTTACCTGTTAAAACAAAACTAGTAGATTCAGATGAAAGTACAACATTATTTTTACTAACGGACATGACAATTAATGTGTAGGCAATATCATTTTGAATAAGATCACCATTTACATCTAATGAATTGGAATTGAATGTTTTTTGAAGCGTTGTTCCACCTTTAGCTATTGTAATATAGCGGTTACTACTCAAAGAAGAATAGACATTAAAGGATGAAAGTTTAGAAGTTTTTACAACGGCAGCGCGGTAATGATCAATTTGCGAATCATCCTTTGCCTTTGTAAAACTAAATTGCACATCTCTGCCATCTCCATAATCATTAACGTCTTTAACCGTTAAATTAGAGACTGAATCGTTTTTTGTTGTAATAATAACTTTTCTGCTCTTCTCATCATATGAGATCTGATCCCCGAGTGACTCACTTACGAAGCGAGCCGGTACTAATGTACGATTCTTTAAGGTTTGTGCCGGAACATCTAGCTGAACCGCCTTACCATTAATCGTTGCTTTTTTCGAGCCAAGCGTTAATACAACAGTCGTGCTTCCTCTTTTTGCCGTAATTACTTTTGTTTTTGCATTAAAATCTACAGTGGCCTGCAATCCTTCAAAAATAGCACGCAACGGAACTAATGTCCTGCCATCCTTAATAATTGGCGGCTGATCTGCACTTATTTCCTTCCCATCAATAAAAATTTTCACTGGCGCAGGTGCTGGCGCTGCTGAGGATTGAGTAGGAATTGCTAAGCTTAACAATAGAATAAATGAAACAAGCAATCCTAACGATTTCTTTAACATAATGCTGCCTCCTTAAATAAATTCTTACTTTGATTATATAAGAAATATAAGGTTACTGAAACAAATATTTACAACCTCTCATGATAAGACGTACGTGATGTGAATTTAGTTTCTATGGACAGACAATATTTTTTGATGATTTTTTTTGGAGATTGTCCACAGTTAGCTATATATAACGGGGCTTATCAAGCTATTTTTCATTGGGGGAACGAACACTATAAAGAAGAAAATAATGAACGGATGGTTGAGTGAAAATCTACGCTCAAAAGGGCACTAATAATAACATGCTATAATATTGGAATAAATAACTAAAGTTTTATAGGGAGAGAGTTTTATGAAAAAGAAATTCTATTTAGTGCTAGGAATAGTCTCGCTTTTATTCGTACAGCCGCGATTTGCATTAGCGGCAACGGATAACTACACAGGAATATTCCATAATGGCAGCTCTACCGTTCCAGTTAGAGGCGTATTCCAAAGCATGGGTGCTGATGTTCAGTGGGAGCCATCCGCCCAAAAAATCACAATTAAGAAAAATGAATTGAGTGCTAGTTTACAAGTAAATAATAAGAAAGCCTATGTAAACGGGAATGAGAAAACACTAGAATTTGCACCGTTCGTTCAGAATGGCATAACTTATTTGCCATTAAGATTTATTTCAGAGGCCATTGGTGCTGAGGTTAAATGGGAACAAAGCAGCCAAACTGCCTATATTCATTATGAAAATAAGATGATTCCTGTGAAAATCATATCGAAGCCAACGCAAGTCTCTAATGCTAAAATAACTAGCTTCACAAAAAAAGTGAATGGCGTTCATGTAACAGGTGTAAATATTCCTGCGAATGCTGGCTTTAAGGCTAAAATGGTTGTTGCGAACGGACAGCTTGGTACAACGCAAAGTTTGGCAGGAATGGCAGGTTCCCATCAAGCGATTGCGGCCATTAATGGAACTTTCTTCGGGGCCTATGGTGGCAGTCCTGATCCGTGGAATCAAATCATTAAAGATGGAAAAGTGATTCATATTGGTAATACAGGTTCTACTTTCGGTTTTACAAGTAGTGGAAATGCCAAGCTTGAGAAGCTGAAAATCAAAGTGAATGGAAGTACTGATGGTTCATATAAATACCCAAATAATTGGTATGCATTTGGTTTAAATCATATGCCTTCTAAAAATGCGAATTTAGCCTATCTTTTTACTCCTGAGTGGGGAAAGACTCTGAGATTTAACTATGGAACAAATATTGTTATTGCAGATGGTGTTGTAACGAAAATTGTTACTGGGGATGCCAATATTCCTCCTAACGGGTTTGTCTTATCCCTTCACGGAACGGAAAAATCCCTAAGCAGCCGATTTAAGGTTGGAACGAAGGTTAATTATGAGATTTCCTTCACGAACGAAAAGGGGGAGGAAGTCGATTGGAATGATGTCATAACAGCTGTCGGGGCTGGTCCAAGCTTAGTAATGAATGGAAAAGTGATTGTTGATGGTCGGAGCGAGGGATTTACTGAAGCAAAGATTCTTACGCAATCGTTTAGCCGCAGTGCCATTGGTGTTAATGCTCAAGGTGACGTCATTCTAGTAAATGCGAATGCGACCATGCAAAAATTAGCAGAGGTGATGAAAGCATTAGGTGCGATTCATGCGATGAATCTTGATGGCGGAGCCTCCTCAGGCATTTATTTTAATGGAAGCTATTTAGTCAAACCCGGAAGAAATTTGAGCAATGCGCTGATTTTTTCAAAATAACCTAGGGGAATTTGAAAAAGCAGAACGCCTGACCTAAGGATATTTAATTTAACTTAAATAAATTTATCCTTTCTGGTGTAAAAAAGGGAGCCATCCAATTAGCGAATTTTTCGTCCATTGGATGCTCCCTTTCCTATTCATAATGCTGATGCATTCACATTCTATAGCGATGTTCATTAGATTTCCCGGCTATGGCACAAGCCAATCAGAATTGTCCAGATTGCTATTTCAGATAATTAATCAGGGAGGCACTTATTGCATACAATTCTTTCATGCTGAGTTCTTTGTTATCCTGAATTTTTGATGCTAGTTCTTCGGAAATGAGCCCTTTTTCTATTAATTGTTGCCAGCTATTTGAGTCGCCATGCATTCCCCATAATACTTCGATCATCAAGTCAGCTACTTCATCCCTCGTAATTGGGTCATTGCCTGTACTATAAAGTTTATAATAGACGATATCTGCTTTGTCACCAAACTGTTTCGCCTTGTTTGGATTTACACGCTGGATAACCTCTTTAAACATATTGGCAAATTTAAGCTTTGTTGCAGGTTTTTCTACCTCTACATCATTGGAATATCCGCCAACAACAAGACCATAGTTCATAAGGGTTTGCACAGAATCATCGAACCATTCACCTTTATAGGGGTATTCGACTTTAAAATGTTTAACATTAGCCCCTTGTTTATCTAAAGTAGTTCTTAATGCTTTAATCATTTCTTTATTTCTGCACATTTCTCTAAATGAAACTCCATTTTTTATCGCTAATGCTGAAGCCGCTCCAGCAGCCTCACCTGTCGCCATTCCCGTTGGAACAATACGCGCACTTCCTGCAGCAAGTGATGAATAGCCTGCGGAACGACCAGTGACAAGCAAACCATCAATTTTCTTAGGCACTAGCGATCGAAATGGAATCGCATATTGCTCCGGACTTGAAAGAACATATCCGTAATCATGATTTGTTTGCGCCTGAACATCAACTGGGTAAGCTCCTATGCCAATACTATCCCAATGGTCGCGATTCGCCCATATATCAGCCATTGAAAGCTGATATTCTGCCTTTATATGCCTCGTTTCACGAACATATAATTCGGTAGGATAATCAATGATTTCAGCCTGTTCAAAGCCCGGAAATTCCTTTTGCAAAAATAGGACAATTTCTTTCGATTCTCGCTTACCTCTTTCAATTGCTTCTTGCTTTGAGGCTTCATCAAGCCCATCCACACCAAAAATTTGTAAGGCATTAATATAATACTCATCACCAATTTTGACTAAATTCAGTCCGCGCAATCTTGTTCCTTCCTCTATTGGTACATATTCATTATGAAGCTTTGTAAATCCCCAAATAACCGAGTTAGTTGTTTCAGCTCCACCGAATTTCCCTGACTTCGCTGCATGTCTAACCTTTTGCCAATCAATATTTTTCAAATGCAGCATCAACGTAACAGCCATTCGTTTATTTTGGATTCCTATATCCTCCCCACCAATGAAATAAGGGACATTTGACATGGTGGCGAAATCAGCATCTTGAGTGGCATCAATAAATGCTCTTCCTTTAACTTCATATTCACCAAACTTATTGCTTAATTTTACCGATGTCACGCGATTATGATCGAGTGTGGAACGAATCACTTCCGTTTTTGGAGAATAAGTTAAATTCGGCTCCTGATCTACAAGCTTCTTAAAGGCTGCTTTTGCAGCTAAAATATCGAAGGCATCATCGGTCCCAACTAATTCATGCCATTCTTTAAAAATTCCTTCACTGACAGATTTCCCATGCTTGCCTCGTGGGGTATCAAGAAAATTTAACATTCCATATGTGAATAAGCCACCTAATTCTGCTCGTTTATCAATTAACAACGTTTTTGCCCCATTGCGTGCTGCTGATACGGCCGCTGCAACCCCCTCTGGCTCACCGCCAATCACAATGACATCATATTCACTCCCGATATCCTCGATCACTTCGGGTACGACATATTGTAAGACTAATCTTTTGGCTGTTACAGTGTTTTTGAAACGTTCTCCTAAATAGAAAAGTCCTATTACGGCTACTATTCCAATAAAAATTATTCCTATCCAACTAAACCCCTTTTTCATAAGCCGAAAATTCCTCCGTCGACGTTAGTCACATGATCTTTAAAAATAAAAAAATATCTACATTTAAATATCTCTTTACGAAAATTAGACGTACTCGAGTATTAAATAGTTTCCTTACAGGAATTATTTTTTATTCCACTTATCCCCTTTTCTGTATATATCTATAGTGAAACTCAATCAGCGAGGGTCTTACGACGTACAGAACATATTTTTTATCAAAATCAGGCTCCGTGCTTTACTATGTATAATATAGCCAAAATAGAAAAAACCTTGCAGCATATTCACACTGCAAGACCTTTCTCATATTCTATTAAATCATTATTTAGAAATGGTTAAGTTAGCCTTTTGCTTATTTCCAGCTAAATCTTCAATATCGGCATTTTCAATATTTACTGTATTTGTTACTAGTTTTGCAACTGTTGATGAATCTTGTTCAGTTGTTAGGACTAGTTTGCCATCAATTACTTTCTTGTCAGCAATTTTAACGGCAATTCCTTTACTGTTAAGGAGAGTGATTTCATCTGTAATATCCTTATCAGCAGCTACTTGGATTGCTTCTGAATATGTTACTGTTAATTCATTTAAGCCAGTAGCAGCCATTGATTGAACTTCAGGTGCAGTATTATCAGAAATAGCAATCGTTGTTGTAAATGGTACATTCACTTTATTATCAAAAGTTTGAACATCATTCACTTTGAAAATAGCTTTATCATCAGTTGCTTTAACAAAGCCGGTTGGCAATGTAATCACTACTTTTGCTTGATCAAGCACGCCTTTTTCGTCTTTTGCAAAAGCAATATCAGTATCAGCAGGAAGCGCTACTCCGTTTACTTGATATGCAGCTGGATTCAATGCTGAACCTTCTCCATTTGCTTTTACTTTTGCGCCGAAATTAAGCGTAATCACATTGTGATTAACAGTTACAGCATCATTTTTAATAGTAAATGTAGTTTCAGCCGGCTTGCTTGCTTGAGCTACATCAATAGTGAATGCATATTTATCACTATTGTTTACTTTAATGATTGCATTATCAGTCACAAAGCCTTCAGCTAAAGTGAAGTGATATTGATCAGCTGCTACGCCAGATACAAGTGTAAATACAACTGTTTTCGCATCATCTTTTACAGGAGTAACAGATTTTACAACTTTATCTACGGATTTAATTTCACCTTTTGCGTTTACAATAGAAATTTTTGAAGCATTAGGAGCAGTTACTTCTTCATTGTATGTGACAGAGAATGAAGTAACTTTTCCATTTGTTTCAGCTGTTTCTACTTTAACAACTTCTGGAGCTGAGACATCTTTCGTAACAGTAACTGTTTTAGAAATTTCCTCAGCATTCGTATTTCCTACTTCATCTGCTAACTCACCTTTTGCAACTTTTAATGTGATTGTATCGCTATTACCGTTTTTAAATAAATAGCTTTCATCAAGAGTTACATTAAATTCTTTAGGATTTTTCGCATCTTTAACTGCTTCTCCCTTTGCGATGCTATTTTTATAAGCACCAACATTAGCAGTTACTTTTAATGTGCTTGTTGCTAGTTCTTCGTCAACTGTAATTTTCAATGTGTTTTCGCCAGTTGCTGAAACACTTACAATTGATGGAGCTACATTATCAACTGTGATATCTAATGAAGCTGTTTGAACATCCTTCACATTTCCAGCAGCATCTTTCGCATTTACTACTGTAACGTCATATGATTTTGTCGCATCAAGTGCAAGACCAGAAAGAATGACTTTATTTCCTTCAGGCTTAACATCATAACCTTTGCCATCAATTTTCACAGTATCTACGGAAGCTACTTCTTCATCAAAAGTTAATGTTACCTTTTGAATTTTATCCTTCGTATCTTTAATCACTGTTGCTGCTGATGTTAATGCAGGAGCTGTTGTATCATTTACAGTTACTTTTGCATTAACAGCGCTCACGAATTTTCCTTCTGTATCTTTAACCATTTCAAAAGGAACTTTAACTGTATATTCACCTTTAAAGAAGTTAGCTGCTTTTAGTGTCAATGTTTTCCCATCAGCACTTAAAGTTTGTGTAATGGCACCAGCTGCTTGAGCACCTTTGCTAGCAATGACTGTGATCACATCGTTGCTTGCAGCATTTTTCAATGTTTTCT
>JAEWDX010000004.1 GCA_023389895.1 Bacillota bacterium | reverse complement strand
ATATTATCCATAGCAATTACAACAAAATCCGAAAATTGAATTTCTAAAATTGGGCGCATTCCTGTCATTGCTGAACCTACCGCACAGCCACTAATTGCTGCTTCTGAAATAGGAGTAATGCGAACTCGTTCAGGACCAAATTCATCAATCATTCCACTTGTGACACCAAAAGCACCACCATATACTCCGATGTCCTCGCCCATAATAAATACGTCATTATCCTCACGCATTACCTGAGTCATTGCTTCTTTAATAGCTTCTGAATAACTAATTTCTCTCATCTTGATTTCTCCTTTTCCCCTAGGCATAAATATCTGTCATTAAAGTATCTAAACTTGGATCATCACTATTTTCAGCATATTCAACCGCTTCTTTCATCTGGTTTTGAGCTTTTTCGTTTAACTCTATGAATTCGTTTTCATTTATGACATTATTAGAAACTAGAATTTCCTTAAAAGCTTCGATTGGATCCTTAGCTTTCTTCCATTCCTTCTCCTCTTCGCGCGTTCTATATTTTCGAGCATCACTTCTTGAATGCCCTTCCCATCGGTAAGTTTCCGCTTCAATTAAAGTAGGACCCATACCCTGCTTCGCACGTTCGACTGCATCTTGTGTCACTTTAATAACCTCTAAAATGTTATTACCGTTAATCGTTTCGCTAGGAATTCCGTAGCTCGATCCTCTGACAGCAATGGACTCTATATTTGTCATTTCCTTAATAGAACCTGACATTCCATATAAATTATTTTCACAGAAGAAAATTATAGGAAGCTTCCAAATTGAAGCAAGATTCAGGGATTCGTGGAACGCCCCTTCGTTTGTTGCACCATCTCCGAAGAAGCACAGTACTACATAGCCTAATTCCTTCATTTTAGATGTTAAAGCAGCGCCGACACCAAGCGGGAGACCAGCTGCTACAATACCGTTCGCCCCAAGATTCCCAACTGTCATATCAGCGATATGCATTGAACCACCTTTACCCTTACAATGGCCCGTTACCTTTCCAAGTAGCTCTGCGACCATCTTATTAACATCTGTTCCTTTAGCAATACTATGTCCATGGCCGCGATGTGTGCTTGTAATCTTATCTTCGTTATTTAGTGGGAAACAAGCACCTACCGCTGTAGCTTCTTGACCAATACATAGATGCATAGTTCCATGAATTTTTCCTTGTTGATATAGTTGTTTCAATGTCTCTTCGAACTTTCTGATGAGAATCATGTCATACAACATTTTCTTTAAATCCTGATTGTCTAAGCCTAATTCCTGAAATAATAATTCATTTGACATATTTAGAACCTCCTAAAAATATTTACATTAATTATTAATGCAAAAAGCATGCCAACTTTTATTGATGCAAAAACCCAGTATTTTCTCATCGAACTGGAGAAAAAATGATGTATAATTGTGCCCAAGTGATGAATTATTACATCATGTCTACTTAAGGGGGGAGTATGAATGTTTTACAATCAATTAAAAATACTTGGGGTTATAGAGTGGGATCAAAATAGAGATGTTCTAGTATGTAATGAAACTGCCAAGACTTATGAAAAGTTTTTTGATGATATAAAAAAACAAATTTCTAATGGTTATAAATATTTTTGTATGTTGAATTCTAATTTGGAAATAAATGTTTTAAACAATGTTGAGGATTTTTCTAAGCTAACAATTTTTTTATTACCTCTCACAGAATCCGTTAGCTTAAATCAGGAAATTGATAAATTGGATAATTTAAAAAAGGAACTTGATGAAGTTATTAATTCATCGTTTGACGGAATTGTTATTTCTGATGCCAAAGGGAAGATTATGTATCAGAATCCTGCTTATGAAAGAATTACAGAGCTTTCAACTGAATTTTGTATAGGAAAAAACCTACAATCATTAGTTGACAAAGGAATTATTGATGTTTCTGCATCATTGAAGGCCATCAAGGGGAATCGTGCTATTACAATAAGTCAGAAGATTAAAACAGGGAAAAGCGTTTTAGTTTCAGCCGTTCCAATCAGAAACAAGCAAGGCGAAATCATCAAAATTGTGAATAATGTTCGTGACTTAACCCAGCTAAATAATTTAGAGACAGAAATTCAACAATTAGAAATCAAAAATCAAAGAATCCATGAAGAATTACAACAATTAAAAGGGATTAGTGATCCGAAATATTCAATTATTGCACATTCTACACAAATGAAAGATGTTATTGACCGTGCTTTAAGAGTTGCACAAATTGATTCGGGCGTATTAATTCAAGGGCCGTCTGGTGTAGGTAAAGAAAAAATAGTAGATCTAATACACCGAAATAGTATTCGCAAGGACGGACCTTTGATTAAAATTAATTGTGGTGCAATCCCTGAATCTCTACTTGAATCGGAATTATTTGGGTATGAATCGGGTTCTTTTACGGGTGCTACCAAAAAGGGCAAGGCTGGATTATTTGAGGCCGCTAATAATGGGACAATCTTTTTAGATGAAATTGGAGAAATGCCATTACAGCTTCAAGTAAAACTATTACGTATTCTTCAAGAGCGGGAAGTTGTGAGAATTGGCGGTACAACACCTATTCAAGTAGATGTCCGTGTCATTGCTGCAACAAACAGGAATTTATCGGATATGATTGAAGAGATGAAATTTAGAGAGGATTTATATTATCGACTTAATATTATTCCAATCAAAATTCCACCGCTTGAGCAAAGAGTAGAGGATATCATTCCTCTTATTTATCATTTTACGAATAATTTAAACATTAAATATGGATTAAACCGTTCTTTTTCATCTGAAGTGCTTGAAACGTTTGCGAACTATAAATGGCCGGGGAATGTCAGAGAGTTACAGAACATCGTAGAACGAGTTGTTTTGATGAGTCAACATTCAGAGATTACGATGGATGATCTACAAAGGGAATTAAACTTAAACAGCGATAGCAGCATTCAAGTATCAAATAGCAATACTTTAATTACTCACCATTTACCGTTAAAGGATCAAGTTGAATCATTTGAGGAAAGTATTATTCGAGAAGCAATTAAAATTTATCCTAGTATAAGAAAAGCAGCAACTGCATTAAAAATTGATCAGTCTACACTTGTAAGAAAACTACAAAAATATAAAATAGAGAACCATTCTTAATAAAGTTTGACCTCCTGTTTTTTATTATAGTAGAAATCTTCTTTTTTAGATTTGAAAAGTTAAAAAAGTCGATTTGCATCACATTTTTTGTGGCAAATCGACTTTTTCTTTTTTAGAGGTCAAACAACATTATTTACCAGATAATAAGTGTGGTAAAAATAACGTTAATTGAGGCACAAATGTAATGATGCCTAGTAATATTAGTAACGCTACTAAAATAGGTGTTAGATGTTTAAAGGTTTCTTCAAAACGTATATTTGCCACTTTTGCCCCTATAAACAGATTTAATCCCAATGGTGGTGTTAATAGGCCTAACGTCAAGTTAAAGCATACGATCATCCCAAAATGTAATGGATCTACTCCTAAAGGTATAACGATTGGTAATAGTAATGGGACGAATATTAATAATGCTGCAACAGTTTCAATAAACATTCCTACAACTAATAAGAAAAGATTAATTAACACTAAAATGATAATCGGATTTGTTGTAAAGTCTGAAATACCATTAGCTATATATTGTGGCACTTGCTCTAATGTTAAAATTTTACCGAAGAACGTTGCAGTACCAACAAAAATCATAACAGAGCCAGATGTAACGGCAGCGTTTAAAAATACATCCATTAAATCACTGAATCGTAATTCTTTATATATGAATATACTCACGATTAAGCTATAAACAACAGCAACTACCGCTGCTTCTGTAGGCGTGACAATACCACCATAGATTCCACCTAAAATAATAATAGGAGCTAATAATCCGAACTTTGCTTCATTTAATGATCGCCAAAAACCTATTTTTTCTTCCTCTGGTTGTTGGTCCACATAGCCTTCTTTTTTACATACAATATAGTTAATGATGACTAATATCACTGCAATTAATAAACCTGGGACAATACCAGCGATAAACAAATCACTAATTGATACCCCTGCCATGATCCCGTAGAAAATAAAGACAATACTTGGTGGTATGATAGGACCAAGAGCACCTGCACTTGCTGTTAATGCTGCGGCATATGGTTTCTTATAACCACTGTTAATCATGTGTGGTATCATAATTCCGCCGATACTGGCAACCGTTGCTGCACCTGATCCAGAGATTGCTGCAAAAATCAAACTTGCAAGTATTGTAATTAAACCTAAGCTTCCTGTCCAGGATCCCACCATTGATTTGAAGAAATCAATAAGTCTTCTAGAAATCCCCCCTGTACTCATTAATTCTCCCGCTAAAATGAAAAATGGTACAGCTAATAATGAGAACGAATCATTCGATGTAAATGTCGCTTGAATAAGAAATGAAATAGGTATTGTTCCTTCAATTAGAACAACAGTTAACGCAGAAATAGCTAAAGAAATTGCAATTGGTATATTTATTAATAGACACAGAATAAATACAATTGTGAGAATTCCAATGGCCCCTAACATTATTTCTCACCCTCTTTTCTCTTTACAAAAACATCTAATATCTCCACTACAAAAATTCTTATAGCCATTAAAAAATACCCAATTGGAATCCCTAAATAGACTACCCCCATTGGTAAATTAAGTGCTGCTGAGGTTGCGCTTTGTTTATATAAATTAAATGCATATTGAAAACCTAAATACGAAATATATAAACTGAACAGCATCCATATAAAACTACCTATCAAGTTCACATATGGACGAATTTTTTTGGGGATAATCATATTCAATGCTTCTACTCTAATATGTGCTTTCGTAATGACAGCATAGCTTGCACTAATAAAAACAAACCAAACAAACAAATATCTTGATAGTTCTTCTGCCCAAACAATTGAGGAGTTAAAAACATATCTTGAAACCACAGCTGCAAACATAACTAATGTCATAATTAATAGAATTGCAAAGCTAGCATAAGCTTCAATTGGTTTCTTCATAGGCTTCTCCATTGCTTGTCCCCTCCCTTTGTACCCTTGTAATTTCAATATGTTTCATTACAAGGGCAATATGTTGAATTTTATTTCTCAGGAAATTATTTCAATTCCCCTAGTAATTTAATAGCTAAATCATAATTTTCTTGACCAATTGCATCCATGTTCTCTTTGGCAACGTTTATTGTTGCATCTTTAAATTTCTTTCTCTCTTCTTCAGATAATTCAACTACATCTACACCTTTATCT
>JAEWDX010000431.1 GCA_023389895.1 Bacillota bacterium | reverse complement strand
CTTGTATAAAGCATGGATTTATTCGGAACTGCCTCGTAAATTTTCCAAATAATTGTTAACACAAGTAGTCCAATTACCACAATATAAACCTTCTGCCTTTGAGTAAATGCCGCTCCATTCTTTTTACTCGTCGTATTCTCGCCTTTTTTACCCTTCTCTTTCTTTTTCTTTTTAGAAGTTGAGGTTTTTTCTGTTTTCGCTGGTTTTTCTACGTTTTCGGCCGTTTGCATCTGCTGCTGTTGATATCCATTCATTGCTGGATTTTGTTGATTTCCTTGAAATGGATCAACGGGATATGGAGTACCCGTATGATTCATAGGCTGCTGATATTGTGATGGTTGAAATCCATTATATGGTGCTGGACGTAATCGTTGTAAATCAAGGAGCAATTCCTTTAAACCTTTTAAACTAAAAGCTGAGTCCTCAACATATTGAGTGATATGCTTCTGTTCACTTCCTTGAAGACTTTCCACCCGACTGACAACTCTACTCAATAACGTTTTCAATTCTTCAAGTGTTGTCGTTTCTTTATCAAATGAATCAACTGGTAAATACATCAAATAAAGCTGTTTCGCTTCTTTCCCTACAAAGATAAATTCTTCTTTTAATATGTAATGATATTCATTTAACATATACAATTTACTTTGTTCTAAAGTTGTAATGATATTAATAAAGAGCTGATAGAATTCAAAGGACGTTAATGTATGCATATCTAAATAAGTATTTAAGTTCCTTTTTGAAGTAATGTCATAATATAACCGAATTTTAAAGTCTAATTCTTCAATCGAAAGTGGAAGCAAATTAGGAATTTGATTCGACTCCATCATCCTCATTTGTAATGGGATAAGGACGTTCTCTGATAATTTTTCCCCTTGCTTTTCATGAAGTACTAGATAGTGTCCATTTTTTTGATAAAAATCGTATCCGATCCCGTAGATCGATTCCATTTAATTTCCTCCCTAAAGACATATTATGAAGATTGATAATCATTTTTCGTTTCATTTAATATACAAAATAATAGTAATAATACGTGGTAATAACAGCTGGGACTACGGCATACATAAAAGGAAATTTCGTCCCTTTTGTTGCTTTAAATTCCTCTAACGGGCTAAAATCTTTTGAAAAGGCTGTTCCTAATAATGCAAAAAAAGCACTCGTCATTTTTTGCAAAAAAGTCCGTGTAAATAATAAAATAATGACGCCAATAATTCCGGCATATACAATCGAGTACATCGTTAAATAAAGTGACACCTCTATACCTACGATTGCTCCAATTCCAGCAAATAGTTTTGCATCACCTGCACCAACAGCACGAAAAATATATAATAGGATAAAAATAAATCCAGCCACTAATAACCCTAATACTGAAAAAATTAGTCCTTGCACACCATCGGTTATTAGATGGAAAACAAGACCAAAAGTAATCCCTGAAACTGTTAACCAATTTGGCAGTTTGCTATATTTAACATCAAAATATAAAGCAATTAATAGATAGATAATTAGACAATAATCATAAGCATGCAGCTGCATTCAATCACATCTCCTTATGCTCCTGACCAGAGCCGTTCATACGCTTTTTTTTGTAAAGTTATTTTTTTGTTCACAAAAGGAGCGGTAATACTTACTTCATATGTAGCAATAATCCCAATATATGCATCCCCTCCGGATAAGCTTGATGGTGGCTCCACTTTAACTTGCAATTTCTCTTTATTAAATAGTGCATCTTCGTTTGACTGTTCAAACTTCGATTGAACAACAGGTGTTAAAGCACTACCTGCAATACTTGAAACATAGTCCATTAAATTAATATTAAATTCATCTAATACTAATTTTGCTAATTTTGTTGCTTGCTCTAAATCAAGCATGTCTTTTGTGTAATTTTTAATTGTTGAATCCAAAAGACCTTTTGCTTTTTTCTCTGCCAATGCAGCTGGATATACATGTGTAGCAACAACTTCCGCTGTATCATTCACAGCATTTCTTAAACTCATATCTACAACAGAAATCCGAATGATCGTTGCCAAAAACACAACAAATAATAGAAAAAAAGGCATCACCATCGCCGCTTCCAATGTTAAACTACCATCATCACTTCTTTTAAAATTTTTGAACATATAGTTATTCAAACCTCCTTTTGATGAGAGTTATGTTCGTAATATTGAACGAATTTTCAATATTATTTCCCCGTAATTAGTTTAATCATTCTCTTGATTTTTTATTTTTTTTTCAAAAATTCCGGATTAATCCAACCTTTGACAACTGTGTATCCTTCAAATGCATCTTCAGCAGTGGTGTGTTTTTCAATCAATGTCAAAAAGTCTTTAAAAGAATGAGATACCTCATTCAGTTCAGAAATAGATATATCCACTTCACTTACTTCTTCATGATCCCAAAAGTATAAAGAACCGTAATTCTCTTGAGCTAGATTCAAACACAATAAATTCCCACCTTCAATGGAAGCTATTGCTATGCATTTGCTTGGCAATCTATCAGAGTATGCCTCAGCATTTAAGAATAGGTCTTCTTTCACTCCGATTCCGAAAAATTCCGTTATTTGAAATACCAGATCATCCTGGTACTTGCTTTTAACTCTGTTCTTCTCTGGTATTCCTCCATTAAACTTTAATAAAAAGTTTTTGTATTCTTCTGGAAGTGTTAAATCTATTTTTGCTTCGAATTCTTCAACATCACAGGTTGTAATTCGATTGATATTCTTCTTTATTTCTATCATATTTTAGCCCCCTCTTAAGGATTAGACCTTGACTAATTAACGAAGATCCTCCCGTGTGTCTTGCTTCATCATGAATATTTGTTGGCACTAAAACTCAGTCAAGCAGATATCAAGTAGATTAAGATAATTTACTGGGCTTCATTTTTAGTAAATCTCCATATAGTATCGTTTTTTACTGCACCAGCAGCAATTAGTCCGGGATCTGTCCGTATAAAGTATCTTTCTGCATCAAATCCTTGATATACTGCTTCGCCCGTTACTGATTGACCCGGTTCAATTGTTCCAGCTATAGGATTGCTTGGTGGATAATGCTGAGTATTCTCACCGCTACCACTCCCTTCCAGATTAACAGTAAGCTGCAACGTTTTAATTGTTTCCATTGCATCAATTGGTTTATCACCTATATTCTTCACTGAATATTCGATTATAAATAGATGATCAATTTCAGGAGTTTTCCCATTTATTTCATCCTTCATTTGAACCGAATTAACAGTGATTTCATATTTTCCTAAAGTGCTTTCAGCTTGACCTGTATCACCAATTTTTAGATCAGTTTGATCTTTAAAATCACTGGAAGATGTATCTGCTTCTTGATTCTTTTTATTTTCTTCTGAATCCTCTTCTTGTTTATTTTCACTAGAACCTTGAGCGTCTTCGCTTTTTTCCGATTGTTTCTCAACTTCTCCATTAGTACTCTCTGTTTTTCCTTTTTTATCTGATCCCGAAGAACATGCGGCTAGAGCACTAACACTTAAAAATAAAGCTACAAGTAAAAATAAGAATCTTTTCATATCCTCTTACCTCATTTTCTTAAACTGACATTTTTTGTGCATTAGTTTTTATCTTATCTAAACAAACATTTATAGTTCATTTGCTTAGATAAAATAAAAACTATATAGGTTATCAGGCAGATAGTTCTTTTCTATTCTGCCTGATAATAATTTGTAGAAAATTTATCATTCTATCTCACTTTTACTAAAGTTCCAAATCAACTGATTTTTTACTGCACCTGAACCCACCAATCCCACTTTAATACGAATATGATATTGTTCAGATTCCATCTCATCAAAAATGGCTTGACCACTTACCGTTTCTCCTGGAGATATCTCTCCATTAAAAACATTTAAACTCTTATAATAGTCTGAGTAATCGCTAAAACCTGAACCTTCAAGATTACTCGTTATTTCCAAGCCTTTTATGATATCTTTAGAATTTATAGGTTTATCGCCTATATTTTTTATATCTAAATCAGTAATAAATAGATAATCATTCAAAGGTTTTTCTCCATCTAATTCATTTTGTAATTTAATACTTTTCAAAGTAATTTCATAGTTTCCTATTGTACTTGCTGCTCTTCCAGATCACCAATCTTGAGGTCTGTTTGATCTTTAAATTCACCTGAAGAAATATCTACATCATTATTTTTATCAGCTGAATCTTCTTCTTTCTTATTTTCACCTAAGGTTTCAACAGATTTATCT
>JAEWDX010000381.1 GCA_023389895.1 Bacillota bacterium | reverse complement strand
GGATTTCACTTTCTTCAATGGGATTCATGTTTGTTTCTATTATCCTGATTTATCTAAGCCGCTTTAAACTTAAAAATAAAGTTTTAAAGTTCATTATCGCTCTTATCGCATACCTATTAATGATTATATCAGGAATCATCATTTTTCTTATCGTATTTGGTGGTCCAACAAGTGAAAGCTGAAATACATAATAATTTGAAATTTTGTTAAAGGATTGAGCTAAATGAAAAAAAATATGAGACTCTTATTCTCACTCGTCTTTCTTATTTCAATACTTTCTGGCTGTATGTATCCGAAAGAAAACTTAACGAAAAATCAAGTTTCTTACGAGGAGCAGATTCAAGCTGTGCAAACAGTTGTTGGGAAATTTAGGGAGGATAATGGGGGCTTGTTGCCAATTAAGACGATGGACCAAACAACTCCTATTTATCAAAAATACCCGATTGATTTCAAAAGGCTTACGCCAAAATATATGGCTGAGCCACCAGGAAATGCGTACGAATCAGGTGGAGTTTTTCAATATGTATTAGTTGATGCGGAAACAAATCCAAAAGTGAAAATATTCGATTTAAGAAATGCGGAATTGATTCGTGATATTAAAATACGAATTAAATCGCAAAAATATCCACCGTATAAAGAAAAAATTACGGATCATGTATTTTCGTTGGATTTTCAAAAAATTGGCTATAAAGAGGATCCTGTTGTGATAAGTCCTTACAGTGGACAGCCCCTCCCTCTTGTTGTGACAGGAGAAGCAGAAATATATATTGATTATCGCAGTGATTTAGCTCGTGCTATTCAGAAAACGAAGCCTGATGTGAGTCCTGGAGAGGATATCAGACATATTCTCGTCGTTGATTCTGCTTTTGTCCCCGCCTATTCATTGCCTTATACAATGGATGAAAAAACAAACGAGCCAATCTTTTTAGCGAACTAGTCATAACTCTTCTTCTACAAAATATACTGTAGAAGAAGAGTTTTTTTGTTTGAAAACGCAAGAAAATTGGGGGCTATATAGCTATTTAGTTTCTACATTTTCATTTGAGGTAAATAAATTTTTAAAAACTGTCATAACGAGATAGGACAACATCATAAATATATAGTGTCCAAATGTAATGAATAGGATAATATTATCCCACAGATTTTAGGAGGGGATCACTTGGAGAAGGTAGATATTTTCAAAGATATTGCTGAAAGAACGGGCGGCGATATATATCTTGGAGTGGTTGGAGCAGTTCGTACTGGTAAATCAACTTTTATAAAAAAATTCATGGAATTAGTCGTCTTACCGAATATGGCAAATGAAGCAGAACGTGCTCGCACCCAGGATGAACTACCTCAAAGTGCAGCTGGAAAAACGATCATGACGACTGAACCGAAATTTGTGCCGAATCAAGCAGCGACCATTCACGTTGATGAAGGCTTAGATGTAAATATTCGATTAGTTGATTGTGTTGGGTACACAGTTCCAGGTGCTAAAGGATATGAGGATGAGAATGGACCAAGAATGATAACGACACCTTGGTATGAGGAACCGATTCCGTTCCATGAAGCAGCAGAAATCGGTACAAGAAAAGTAATTCAAGAGCATTCTACAATTGGTGTCGTTATTACGACAGATGGCTCGATTGGCGAAATTTCCCGTAATAATTATCTCGAGGCTGAAGAGAGAGTCATTAATGAATTAAAGGAAGTCGGCAAACCATTTATTATGATCATTAATAGTGTACAACCACATCATCCGAATACAACGGCATTAAGAGATGAGTTAACGGGGAAATATGATATTCCTGTGCTGGCGATGAGTGTAGAGAGTATGCGTGAATCGGATGTATTGAATGTGATGCGTGAAGCATTGTATGAATTCCCAGTGCTTGAGGTAAACGTGAATTTACCAAGCTGGGTAATGGTCCTGCATGAGGATCACTGGTTAAGGGAAAGCTATCAGGAGGCTGTTAAGGAAACGGTTAAAGATATTAAAAGACTAAGAGACGTCGATCGAGTAGTTCACCAATTTAGTGATTTTGAATTCATTGACCGAGCGGGTTTAGCAGGAATTGAAATGGGGCAAGGGATTGCAGAAATCGATTTATATGCCCCAGATGATTTATATGAAGAAGTATTAAAAGAAATTGTCGGAGTCGAAATTCGTGGAAAAGACCACTTACTCGAGCTTATGCAAGAATTCGCTCATGCTAAATCAGAGTATGATCATATATCAGATGCCTTAAAGATGGTTAAACAGACTGGATATGGAATTGCCGCCCCTTCCTTAGAGGATATGAGCTTGGATGAGCCGGAGATTACACGTCATGGATCAAGATTTGGTGTTCGATTAAAGGCAGTTGCTCCATCCATTCATATGATTAAAGTAGATGTCGAATCTGAATTTTCACCAATAATCGGAACTGAAAAGCAAAGCGAAGAATTAGTTCGCTACTTAATGCAAGATTTCGAGGATGATCCGCTATCCATCTGGAATTCAGATATTTTTGGCCGTAGCTTAAGCTCAATTGTAAGAGAGGGGATTCAAGCGAAGTTGCTGATGATGCCTGAAAATGCAAGATATAAATTAAAGGAAACATTAGAAAGAATCATTAACGAAGGATCGGGTGGATTAATTGCCATTATCTTATAATGACTCCATAAGGGGTCTTTTTTCTTGTTTTTTTGTAAAAAAATAGGCTGTTTTATGATAAATCAAGAATAATTTCCCATTAAATTGTGAAATATTCTTGATAACAGGAATTGATTATGATAATGTTTTAAACAGAATTACGTTGTGACAGCTTTAAACCCTTATTAATAAAGGATTTTTTATTAAAAATGGATTGATAATTTCTCTTTTTTGCTATATTATTAGGCTTGTTGAATGAAAAATACGTTACAACGTTTAGAATTCAATAATTTTGTTTACAACTAAAAGTAAGTATTCTTTATTTAGGAGGAGGTGAAAGGCATGAATAAAACAGAACTAATTAACGCAGTTGCTGAAACTAGCGAGCTTTCTAAAAAGGACGCTACTAAAGCAGTTGATGCTGTGTTTGATGCAATCTTAGATGCTCTTAAAAATGGTGATAAAGTTCAACTAATTGGTTTCGGAAACTTCGAAGTTCGTGAGCGCGCTGCTCGTAAAGGTCGCAACCCACAAACCGGTGAAGAAATCGAAATTGCTGCAAGCAAGGTGCCTGCTTTCAAACCAGGTAAAGCACTTAAGGATGCTGTTAAATAGTACATAAAAGTGCTTAAAGAAGGCTTTGAGCTGAAAACCGCGAATTATTTCGCGGTTTTTTTGCGCCCAAGCTTCTCGTTTATCTGGCTAGTCTACGTTCTCTTAAATAAGTGAGCCGCTTCAGCGGCTAGGAGCTCGAGGTCTTAAGCCAATCCATCAAGTAGGTTAAAAAGCAACCTACTCACTGGCTTGTCTTAAGCTTGTCGCTCCTGAGCAAGCCACTTCAGCTTTTCTTCTTTGCGTGTGATTGAATGTTTTGCTAAGATGAATATATTGGAATGAAGACTTTTTTACTTTGGGAGGAGATTTTGCATGACAAAAATAAATCGTGCGCAAATTGAAGATGCGGTACGTTTAATATTAGAGGCAGTTGGGGAAGATCCAGGGCGCGAAGGATTATTGGATACGCCAAAACGGGTGGCAAAAATGTATGAAGAAGTATTTAGTGGATTAAATCAAGATCCGAGGGAATACTTTGAAACGATTTTTAGTGAAGATCATGAAGAATTAGTGTTAGTAAAAGATATTCCATTTTATTCAATGTGTGAGCATCACCTCGTTCCATTCTTTGGAAAGGCGCATGTTGCTTATATTCCGAGAAATGGAAGGGTTGCGGGATTGAGCAAGCTTGCTCGAGCGGTTGAAGCAGTAGCAAAAAGACCTCAACTGCAAGAGCGTATTACATCAACAGTTGCAAATACAATCAATGAAACCCTTGATCCGTATGGTGTAATGGTAGTTATTGAAGCTGAGCATATGTGCATGACAATGCGTGGAGTAAAAAAGCCAGGGTCAAAAACAGTTACATCCGCAGTAAGGGGCATTTTTGCTAAGGATGATAAAGCAAGAATGGAAGTGCTCTCGCTAATAAAATAATACAATCTTCTGGAAAAAGGGTGTTTTTATGGAAAAAAAGAATTCTCAAGGAACTGATTATATTGTAATTAAAGCTATGGAAGATGGCGTTAATGTTATAGGATTGACGAGAGGTACAGATACTAAATTTCATCATTCAGAAAAGCTCGATCATGGAGAAGTCCTGATTGCACAATTTACTGAACATACTTCTGCGATAAAAATTAGAGGAAATGCAAAAATTATGACTAGCTACGGTGAGCTGGAAAGTGATGCGAAAAAATAGCAAGACACAATAGGTTTTTTTCCCTGAAATTCTCCTGTTACGCTCATGGAAGTTATGATATAATTGTTTCTGCTTATTGAAAAAAAGAGAACGAAGAAAACTTAGAAAAATAAGGGTGATTATATGCAGGACATAAAGACAAGATTAGCAGACATAAAGGAATTAATCATAAAAAAAATTCGACACCCTTATTTACATAAGTATATCGAATCTCCGAAAATAGATGAAGATAAGCTATTATTGCTAATATCTCTACTTGATAAAACCAATCTTCCTGAAAATACTGCAAAAAATTATGCTTTAACAACAATGCTTATTCAAATTGCCCTCGATACTCATGAACTTGTTACGAATGAACAAAATGAAGAAGAAAAACACAGACAGTTAACTGTATTAGCAGGGGTATATTATAGCGGTTTATACTATAAAATTTTAGCGGAAATTGATAAAATTGACATGATTCGATTGTTAGCTGAAGGAATTAAAGAAGTGAACGAGCATAAAATTTCTATCTACCAAAAATCACCTACCGGGATAGAAGTTTTGATGAATGATGTGAAGAAAATTGAATCATCCTTGTTTGAGAAATTTTCATCATTTCTAGATAACTCGATATGGATCGAATTTGCCTCAAATCTGTTGTTTATTAAGCGGTTAATGACGGAACGTAGACTATTTTTACAAGGTGAGAAATCAGTCGTTTTTGAGTCATTGAAAAAAATATCTTTCCAAAAAAGCGGGCAGCCAGGTCAAGGATCAGCACTTTCACTTGAACAACAGAATTATTTACTGCATATTTGTGATCGATACATCGATTTTTCAAAGCATTTAATTGAAAAATATTTAAAAAAGCTTCCTTTTACGAATAATCTGTTAGAGCAAAGAATTGAAGCGATCTTAAATCAGCACAAGCCTGGAGCAAAAACATTTGTGGAAGAAGGGTAATGCAATGCAGCAATCGAAAGAAGAACGAGTACATGACGTTTTTGAGGCAATTTCAGATAACTATGATAAAATGAATTCGGTTATTAGCTTTCAGCAACATTTAATCTGGCGTAAAGATACGATGAAACAGATGAATGTCCAAAAAGGATCGAAGGCTTTAGATGTTTGCTGTGGAACTGCAGATTGGACAATCGCGATGGCAGAGGCCGTCGGTCCTAATGGAGAAGTTATTGGTCTTGATTTCAGTCAGAATATGTTGAAAATTGGTGAAGAAAAAGTAAAAGAATTAAACTTGCAGCAAATATCATTAATTCATGGAAATGCAATGGAACTCCCTTTTTCAGATAATTCATTTGATTATGTAACGATAGGCTTCGGATTGCGGAATGTTCCTGATTATTTGCAAGTATTAAAGGAAATGTGCCGCGTCATTAAGCCGGGTGGAATTGTCGTTTGTCTTGAAACATCACACCCAACTATGTTCGGTTATAAACAGCTATTTAATTTTTATTTCCGCTACGTCATGCCTATGTTTGGTAAGCTTTTTGCGAAAAGCTATAAAGAATATTCATGGCTTCAAGAATCCGCTCGAGATTTTCCTGGGATGAAGGAGCTAGCTCATTTATTTGAGCAGGCAGGATTTACAAACGTTAACTATAGAGCATACAGTGGTGGAGCGGCTGCTGTTCATATTGGAAAAAAAGAAAAATAAATTAGGATTAGTAAGTTGGGTGAACTTGTATGAAGTTAAAAATGACGTATTCATTTTTGAATTCAGATTTATCGATAATAGAGGATGCGCTTGAGGAGACAATAAAAGCTGAGTCTCCGATTTTGCAGCAAGCTTCTTTACATTTATTACATGCCGGGGGGAAGCGTATCCGCCCAGTTTTTGTGTTGCTTTCAGCTAAATTTGGTCACTATCGTATTAATACAATCAAGGATGTAGCTGTTGCCCTTGAATTAATTCATATGGCTTCCCTTGTTCACGATGACGTCATCGATGATGCCGAGTTACGTCGTGGTAAACCGACAATTAAGGCGAAATGGGATAATCGTACAGCCATGTATACTGGTGATTATATTTTTGCTCGTGCTTTAGAATTAATGGCGAAAATTGAGAAGCCATTTGCTCATAAAATTCTTGCAGATACACTTGTTGAATTATGCATCGGTGAAATTGAACAAATTAAAGACAAATATAATTTTGAGCAAAATGTTCGAACTTATTTTCGCCGGATTAAGCGTAAAACAGCGATATTAATAGCTGTTAGCTGTCAGCTTGGGGCAATTGCAGCAGATGTTGAGGAAGAAATACATAAGAAGCTGTATCAATTTGGATATTATGTTGGCATGTCTTTCCAAATTATTGATGATGTTCTTGACTTTACGGGAACAGAAAAAGAGTTAGGCAAGCCAGCAGGTGGGGATCTTCATCAAGGAAATATTACATTACCTGTCTTATTTGCGATGGAGGATGAAGAGCTCCGTAAAGAGCTCATCAAAGTGCGGGCTTCTACTGACCGAATAGAAATAGAGCGACTGATTAAAATTATTAAAGATTCTGGGGCAATTGAAAAATCACTACAAGTAAGTGAACATTATTTAAATAAGGCCCTGTCTGTTTTAGATGAGCTTCCGCAAAATCGCGCAAAGAAAACATTAAAAGATTTAGCTAAATATATTGGTAAGCGGAAATTTTAATAGTTGTGAATCATGCTTGATAATTTTTAAAAACAATGATAGTATTTTCGTGGTTACAATATAGATGCTTTAGGAGTGGAATTATAATGGAAAAAACATTTTTAATGGTTAAGCCTGACGGCGTTCAACGCAATTTAATTGGTGAAATAGTTGCTCGTTTTGAAAAGAAGGGTTTTCAACTTGTTGGTGGGAAACTTATGAGTATTCCTAAGGAGCTTGCAGAAGAGCATTACGGTGAGCATAAAGAACGTCCATTCTTCGGCGAACTTGTTGATTTTATAACTTCTGGACCTGTTTTTGCAATGGTTTGGGAAGGCGAAAACGTGATTGCGACAGCTCGTCAAATGATGGGTGCAACGAACCCTAAAGATGCCGCTCCAGGTACAATTCGTGGAGATTTTGGAATTACTGTAGGAAAGAATATTATTCACGGATCTGATTCACCTACAAGTGCAGAGCGTGAAATTGGTTTATTCTTCCAACAAAATGAGCTTGTTGAATATTCAAAACTAGTGAATGAATGGATTAATTAAAAAATATTCTATGAATGTGAGCACTCGTTTAATCGAGTGCTCTTTTTATTGTTTATTTCCTTTTTCCTATTATCAGCTATAATTAGAATAGACTAAATTATTATTTTTCATAGAGGAGAAGAAAGATGTCGCGGGATTATGAGGAATTTATTGTAAATGTTAAAAGAAAAACGGGGATTGATCTTTCTTTGTATAAAGAAGCACAAATGAAGAGAAGGCTCATGTCTTTGTACGAAAAAAGAGGCTTTAAAACATTTAATGACTTTTTTAATGGAATTAGTCAGGATAAAGATCTTCTAAATGAATTTCTTGATCGAATGACGATAAATGTCTCAGAGTTTTATCGCAATGCAAAGCGCTGGGAAGTTCTTGAGAAAAAGATTTTACCAAATATGATCGCAAGGAAAAAACGCTTAAAAATATGGAGTGCCGCCTGTTCAACTGGAGAAGAGCCGTATACGATTGCGATGATTATGTCAAAATTCATGCCCTTAGCTCAAGTGCAAATTTTGGCAACTGATATTGATGAAAATATTATTGCGCGTGCGAAGGTGGGTGCTTATCCAGAAAGATCTTTAAATGAAGTTCCAGAAGATATGAAGAGGAAGTATTTCATAAAGGATGGAAGCTTCTTTAAAGTAGCTGATGAAGTGAAAAAGGCAGTTACATTTCGAAAGCAAAATTTACTTGCAGATCCATTTGGTGGTCCATTTGATTTAATTGTCTGTAGAAATGTGCTTATTTATTTTACTGAGGAAGCAAAAGACGAGCTTTATAATAAATTTAGCCAAGCTCTTGACAATGAAGGGATCTTCTT
Source organism: Bacillota bacterium (assembly GCA_023389895.1). Lineage (GTDB taxonomy): Bacteria > Bacillota > Bacilli > Bacillales > Cytobacillaceae > Cytobacillus. Next base: position 11,563 of record JAEWDX010000381.1, on the reverse strand, counting down.
TGTAGGCAGTACAGAGCAAATTTTCAACCCAGTGAATTATAACTTTGAAACAGAGGACACCTTTTTCTATCGGAAAGTATTAAAATAGCTGAAGCCTAAGCAAAAAATTCGATCTTATTTTGCGATTTTTATTTTTCTACTATTTTTATTTTTATCTGTGTGTTATATTGGTACATAATCCTTTAATGAGTTGAAGGGGGAAAGAGTTTTGCGATATTTAACATCTGGTGAATCACATGGTCCTCAGTTAACAACGATTATTGAGGGTCTACCTGCAGGAATGCCGCTGCTTGCTAAAGATATCAATGATGAATTAGCAAGGCGTCAAAAAGGCTATGGCAGGGGAAGAAGAATGCAAATTGAAAAGGATACAGTGCAAATAGTTGGTGGAGTTAGGCATGGATATACTCTTGGTTCCCCAGTCGGCTTAGTTGTCGAGAACAATGACTGGAAGCACTGGACGAAAATAATGGGTCAAGATCCGCTTTCTTTCGAGGAAGAGGAGGAAATAAAACGAAAAATAACGCGTCCACGACCAGGTCATGCCGATTTGAATGGCGCGATAAAATATGGACATCGAGATATGAGGAATGTTCTTGAGCGCTCATCTGCAAGAGAAACGACTGTAAGGGTTGCGGCAGGTGCTGTTGCGAAGAAGTTGCTTGCAGAACTAGGGATCGAGATCGGCTCTCATGTGCTTGAAATCGGGGGAGTAGCTTCCTCTGTGACAGAATATGAATCACTTAAAAGCTTAAAGGAAATAACAGAAAATTCACCTGTTCGCTGTCTTGATCGTGAAGCGGAAGTGAAAATGATGAAGGCAATTGACGATGCGAAAGAACAAGGAGATTCAATAGGTGGGATCGTTGAGGTAATTGTTGAGGGAATGCCATCTGGCGTAGGAAGCTATGTCCACTATGATCGAAAGCTAGATGCAAAATTAGCCTTTGCGATGATGGGGATCAATGCTTTTAAAGGTGTGGAGATCGGGATAGGTTTTGAAGCTGCAAGAAAGTCAGGAAGTGAAGTCCATGATGAAATTGTTTGGAATAAGGAGCAGGGATATTTTCGGAAAACCAATCGTTTAGGTGGTTTTGAGGGCGGTATGACAACAGGAATGCCAATTGTGATTAGAGGAGTTATGAAGCCAATCCCCACACTTTATAAGCCGCTCCAAACTATTGATATTGAAACAAAGGAGCCATTTGCAGCAAGCATTGAGCGCTCTGATAGCTGTGCAGTACCAGCTGCCGCTATCGTTGCCGAAAATGTTATCGCTTGGGAATTGGCTGCTGCAATTATTGATCAGTTTTATGCTGATCGCTTCGATGCGTTAAAGAAACTTATTGATGAGCAAAGAGCATATGCGAGGGAGTTTTAACATGGCTGCTTTGTCCATTCAGACTGCTTCGAAAGCATATCCTGTCTATATTGGGATAGGAGCTGTCACTCAATTATCATCTTTTATAAAAAGCCATTTTCCAGCATTGACAAGTTTAATGATTATAACGGATGAGACTGTTGCGAACCTTTATTTACGGGATTTGGAAACAGCGTTAACGCCGTATCAGCTCAAAACCTGTGTCGTACCGAGTGGAGAGAAGGCGAAAACATTTGATGTTTATTATCAATGTTTAAGCTTTGCGCTTGAGCATAAGCTCGATCGAAGCTCACTTTTGCTTTCTTTTGGCGGTGGAGCGGTAGGTGATCTTGGTGGCTTTGTAGCAGCCACATATATGAGAGGCATTTCCTTTATCCAAGTACCAACAACCATTTTGGCTCATGACAGTGCTGTTGGTGGGAAAGTAGCAATCAATCATCCATTAGGTAAAAATATGATCGGTGCTTTTTATCAGCCAGAGGCAGTATTTTATGATTTATCCTTTTTATCATCCCTCCCTTTAAATGAAAAAAGATCTGGTTTTGCTGAAGTCATTAAGCATGGATTGATAAACGATAAAGACTTCCTTGAATCGTTAATGAAAAATATCGAAACATTGGAATTAATTCCGGATGAAAATCTGCATCATTTTTTAACTCGAGGAATTGAAATCAAGAATACCTTTGTTTCGAAGGATGAAAAGGAGAAAGGTGTACGCGCCTTTTTAAATTTTGGCCATACATTAGGGCATGCGATCGAAGCAGAGATGGGGTATGGAAGCTGGACACATGGTGAAGCTGTAATGGTTGGCATTCTTTTTGCCTTGGAGTTGAGCATAAAGAAATATCGCCTCTTCTTTCCTGTTGAGCAGTTTAAAGCATGGCTTATAAGGCTAGGTTATGAAACGAAAATTCCTTCACATTTAGCAATGGATCATTTAATGGCGCGAATGAAACAAGATAAGAAGTCAATTGATCAAAAAGTGAATTTCGTCCTCTTAACTGAAATCGGTAAACCGATTTTAGTTGAAATAGGTGATGATGAATTAATGAGAGAGCTAAAGCGATTTTAACGTATTGCTTTATTCTAATAAAAAAGGGGGGAAAGTAAGTGATTCGAGGTGTAAGGGGCGCAACAACGATTAATGAAAATGAAGAAAAAGAAATTATTGCAGCAACAGAACATTTGCTGAGAAAAATGATTGAAGAGAACAATATTAAACCAGATGCAGTTACTTCTGTTTTTATCTCAGTAACTACTGATATAACAGCAGCTTTCCCAGCGAAAGCATTGCGTTTAATCGATGGCTGGACATATGTTCCAGTTATGTGCATGACAGAGATTCCTGTTCCTTCCACATTAGAAAAATGCATTCGAATTATGATGCATGTCAACACAAATGTACGTCAGGATAAAGTGAATCATATTTATTTAGGTGGGGCAATATCCCTTAGACCTGATTTGCAAAATGGAGTTAACACAGTCAATTAATTTTGTATAGAAAAAGGTGAAAATGCATGAAATGGAAAGCTCAGCTACTTCAATTAACCCCTTATCAACCAGGAAGATCGATCGATGAGGTGAAAAGACAATATGGACTTGAAAGCATTGTCAAGCTAGCCTCAAATGAAAACCCGTTTGGATGTTCGGAAAAAGTTGCTGAAGCGATGAAATTACATGCTGAAGCATTTCCATTATATCCTGATGGGTATGCAACAAACTTGAGAGAAACTTTAGCACTCCACTTTCAATTAAGTCCTACACAGTTTATTTTCGGAAATGGTGCTGATAACCTCATTCAAATTATTTCAAGGGCATTGTTACAACCGGGAGTAAATACCATTATGGCAGCCCAAACTTTTTCTCAATATAAACATAATGCCATCATTGATGGAGCAGAGATTAAGGAAATTCCACAAATTAATGGTCAGCATGATCTAGATGCTATGCTAAGTGCAATCGACGAAAAAACAGCTGTAGTATGGGTTTGTAATCCGAATAATCCAACAGGTACTTATATCCCAGAAAATCAGCTAATTGTATTTTTAGAAAAAGTTCCTAATGATGTCTTAGTTGTACTTGATGAGGCATATTCTGATTATGTTGTCGCTGAAGATTATTGTCATTCCATAAAATTATTAGATCAATATCCTAATATCATTATTTTACGGACATTTTCGAAAATATACGGTCTTGCTAGCTTACGTGTCGGCTACGGGATAAGCCATCCTGAAATCATTAAGGCGTTAGAGCCTGCGAGGGAACCTTTTAATGTAAATACATTTGCTCTGGCTGCTGCAGAAGTGGCGATTAAAGACCAAGCATATGTAGAATTTTGCAAGCAGAAAAACCGAGAGGGTCTTGAGGAATTTTATCATTTTTGTGAAGAAGTAGGTTTGGAATATTTTCCATCACAAGCAAACTTTATTTTAATCGATTTTAAAACGGATGGAAATGAAGTATTTCAGTTTTTAATGGAACGCGGCTATATAGTACGTTCAGGAAAAGCATTAGGTTTTCCGACAAGTGTAAGAGTAACAATTGGATCAAGGGAACAAAATGAAGGTGTCATGAAAGTGATAACTCAATATATTACTGAAAAAATGGTTGTTTCTTAAAAGTGTCATTAACTAAAAATTCTCTTAACTAGAGAGGCCTCTAAAAAGGCCTCTGAATTAGTTTAAAGGTCGGTGTACAGCTTTGGAAGGCCGAGTATTTGTCATTGGGCTTGGATTAATTGGTGGCTCACTAGCATTATGTATAAAGAAGATTCATCAAAGTGCAATGATTATTGGCTTTGATGTGAATAAAGAACAGGCAAGATTAGCTACAATGCTTGGAGTAGCTGATGAAACGGTTGATTGCATAGAGGATGGAGCAGTTCATGCAGATTTAATCGTTATTGCAACACCAGTAAAGGAAGCAGAAAATATTCTGCGGATTTTAGAACAATTGCCGTTAAAAAAGGATGTTATTATTACAGATGCAGGCAGCACGAAGAAGGAGGTTGTTCTTCAAGCTGCAAATTTAAAGAAAAAAGGTATAACATTTATCGGCGGGCATCCGATGGCTGGCTCTCATAAAAGTGGTGTGACAGCAGCAAAAGAAATTTTATTTGAAAATGCTTTTTATTTATTGACGCCCGAGGATCATATTAAAGATGAGGAAATCAGTCTTTTACAAGAATGGTTAGCGGGAACGAAAGCAAAGTTTATCTCACTATCCCCAGAGAACCATGATTATTTAACAGGTGTGATCAGTCATTTTCCGCATATTATTGCTGCCTCGCTTGTTCATCAGGCAGAGAAAACAAGTGAAAAAGAGCAGTTGATTCCCCGCCTTGCAGCTGGTGGCTTTCGCGATGTAACAAGAATTGCTTCAAGTAGTCCCGCAATGTGGAGGGATATTTTACTTCAGAATAAAGATGTCCTTCTTCAGCTTTTATCAGAATGGCAAAAAGAAATGGCTAAGGTTGCCATTTTGCTAAAAACAGAAAATAGTGAGGAAATTTTGGCGTATTTTCAGCAGGCAAAGCAATTTCGGGATGAGTTGCCGCAAAAGGAAAAAGGAGCGATTCCGAATTTTTACGATTTATTTCTTGATGTTCCTGACTACCCAGGGGTTATTTCTGAAGTTACTGGAATCCTTGCTCAAGATAAGATTAGTATTACAAATATCCGGATATTGGAAACGCGTGAGGATATTAATGGGATTCTCGTGATTAGTTTTCAAACGGAGGAAGATCGATGCAGAGCCGACAAGTGTATGAAAGAAAAGACCGCGTATCGTACGTCAATTGGTTTTTAAATAATTAGATAGTATTGAAGGGGTGGATGTGATGAAGCCGATGATGCTACAAACGAATATTATAAGTTTAAAAGGTGAAATGGCCATTCCAGGGGATAAATCAATTTCACATCGTTCGATTATGTTTGGAGCAATCGCAAAAGGAAAGACAACGGTATCCAATTTTTTACTTGGGGAAGATTGCTTAAGCACAATTTCTTGCTTTCAGAAGCTAGGAGTAAATATTGAGCTAACAGAAGATAAAGTTGTGATCAATGGGAATGGTCTTGATGGCTTGAAAGAACCAAAAGATGTTTTAGATGTGGGCAATTCTGGGACAACAATCCGTTTATTGCTTGGAATATTAGCTGGACGTTTCTTTCATCATGTCCTCATTGGTGATGAATCGATTGGAAAGAGACCGATGACAAGGGTGACAGACCCATTGCGGCAAATGGGGGCAACCATTCATGGACGTAACAATGGCGAATATACTCCCTTATCTATTGTTGGGGGCGGCCTGCAAGGGATTGATTATAAGCTTCCGGTCGCTAGTGCGCAAGTTAAATCTGCACTTCTTTTTGCTGGCATGCAGGCGAGCGGAGTCACAACCATTATCGAATCTGCGAAAACAAGAGATCATACGGAAAGAATGATTCGAAAATTTGGCGGTGAGCTCGAAGTGGATGGGCTTACAGTACGAATTTCGAGTAATCAGTCTTTAGCTGGAACTGAAATTCATATCCCTGGAGATATTTCGTCGGCGGCGTTTTTCCTTGTCGCTGGAGCAATTGTTCCGAATAGTGAAATTTTTCTTCGCAATGTTGGATTAAACTCAACTAGAACGGGGATAATTGATGTAATGAAAGAAATGGGAGCAGAGTTAGAAATAATTAACTGTAATGAGGATTCTTTTGAACCTTATGGCGATATTGTGATTAGAACATCCGATCTTAAAGGAGTAACATTGAGAGGGGATATTATTCCACGCTTAATTGACGAAATTCCAGTTATTGCTCTTTTAGCGACACAGGCAGAGGGAGTCACGATTATTGAAGATGCTGAGGAGCTAAAAGTGAAGGAAACGAACCGGATTGATACGGTTGTTGCTGAATTGAAGAAGCTAGGTGCGAAGATTGAAGCGACGAAGGATGGAATGATCATTACAGGTAAATCAGCGCTTTCGGGTGGAACAGTTTCAAGCCATGGAGATCATCGAATCGGGATGATGCTTGCGATTGCTGCTGCGATTTGCAAAGAAGATGTTTTTCTTGAGAAAGAAGATTCGATTTATATTTCTTATCCTAAGTTTTTTGAGCATCTAAATAAACTCGCATAGTTTTTTCTGATTAAAGCTGCTTAGCAGCTTTTTTGTTATATTTCTCAAAAACGAATCATAGCTTGTCATAAGACCAATTAGAGGGTGGTTTTATGACGTATATTATTGAAAACGCTAATATTTTAAAAGGAAGAGAGACGAAGATTTCTTCATTGCTTGTTCATAATGGGCAAATTACAGCAATAAAGCAGAGCTTCAAACGATATGCTTATATGAAAATGAATGTTTCATCCTTTATTATGACTTCGACGCCGATTCTTCTGAAAAATTCTCTTCCAATGCAAAGCAGTTATATCGAGATGAAGAATTATTTTATTCAAGAATTTATTTTAAAAGGGTGTACAACGTTTCTAACTATCGCTAATATCCATTCAGAAAGTGTTCTTCAGACGGAGTTAAAACGTCTAAAAGCAAGATTATTAAATTGCCCAATGGATTATATTATTGGTGTACAAATTCCGATCCGTTTAATTACGCAATCATTTCTACGAAAATGTAAACGAGAAAAAGTGCCAGCTATTTTCGTGGAAATTCAACAGATGGATGAGCTTTATCAGCTTCCTTGGGGTTGGATTAGAGAGGCGATGTTTCCGTATAACAGTCCGCTGATCCCTGTTTTTTTAACTGATAATTTGAGGGAGAAGAAGCAATTTCAACTTAAATGGCAAAAATTAATGGAAGAAGAGAAGATTCCTTTTATTGAAAATGAATTAAACGAAGATGAGCCACTTGCAAACTCGATTTTAGCGAAGATTGGTATTTATCCATTTAAAGGAAATATCCAGCATGGCCAGGAGTTATCGTATAACTTATACATGAAATCGACGGAAATCGAAATGATTGAAGAAATGGAGCTTTTTTCTTATCATAATAATAAGCTTGCTGTTACGGTTCATAAAGGCGAGGTAATTAGAGCAAATGAACAAATATTATTTCGCCCAGGCTTTGGTGAGCATGTTAAAATTAAGACACCTTCTTATATAAAGATTGATGTGTAAAAAGCTGAGAGGAAAATAGAATGAATAAAATAAATCAAATTATAACTCTTTTAGAAAGCGGTAAGCATGAAGAGGCAATCCGCAATTATAAGCAAATTTTAGTTAATGGAACGAATGAAGAAAGATTTATGTTAGGAGAAGAGCTTTTTCAATATGGTTTCATGGAAGAGGCAAAATTATTATTTGAAAAGCTGCTTGAAACATACCCTGAGGAAGGGGAATTAATCGTTTTATTAGCGGAAACGGATATTGAGCTTGGAAAGGAGGATGAAGCCATTCTTGTATTGGAAAAATTACCTCATGATGATCCAAGCTACCCCCAGTCCTTATTGCTATTAGCAGACTTATATCAGATGCAAGGTTTGTTTGAAGTAAGTGAACAGAAGCTGCTGCAAGCGAAAGCGATTTTGCCGAATGAAGTGATAATTGATTTTGCGATCGGGGAATTATTTGCAGAACAAGGGAAATTTCTTGAGGCTAGAAGAGCTTATGAGAAGGTGCTTGAAGAGGAGGAAACAATTGCTGGTGTTAATGTTAATGAACGGATGGCTGATATTCTAAGCGTCGGTGGGGCCTTTGAGGAAGCCATGCCGTACTTTGAGAAAGCGATGACTGATAAAATAGAAATCAATACATTATTCGGTTATGCTTTTACGGCATTGCAGGCTGGCTTTAATCGAATGGCTATTGAGAAATTTAATGAATTAAAAGAGCTTGACCCCGAATACCACTCATTGTATTTGCATTTGGCGAAGGCTTATGAGGGTGAGGAGGAGCTTGAGAATAGCTTCAATGCCATTAAGATGGGTATGAACCAGGATGAATTTAATAAAGAGCTTTATTATTATGGTGGAAAGCTTGCGCTTAAATTAGGAAAAGAAGATGAGGCAGAGAATCTGTTTCGTGAAGCGCTTGCCCTTGATCCAGAGTATGTGGAAGTCGCAATTGTATTAAATAAATTACTGCTGCGGCAAGAAAGACATAAGGATGTTATCGAAATAATTGCTATGATGGAGGAGTATGAAGAGGAAGAACCACGTCTCCTTTGGGATGCGGCAGTTGCTTATGAACAACTTGAAGAATATTCACTGGCATTAAACAAATATAATCATGCATATACTTTCTTTAAAGAACATCCTGATTTTCTTTCGGATTACGGATATTTTTTAATTGAAGAAGGAAAAACAGATGACGCTATCGAAGTTTTTAATATGCTAGTAAAATTGGAGCCAACCAGTTTAGAGTATCGTGATGTAATTGAAAGACTTTCGGAATGAGTTAGAAGTAATTACAGAGGAGGGATTTTCACATGTCAGCCCCTGTTTCTGTCAACGAGAAAAAAGATTTTATTCGCTGGTTTCTTAATCATTATCAACTTAAAAGACGAGAATGTGTCTGGATCTTAAATTATTTAATGAGCCATGATCAGCTGATGGAAAAAGTGCATTTTGTCGACCAAGCGCAATATTGTCCAAAAGGACTTGTCATGTCAACTCATTGTGTTGATGAAGTACCATTTCGCTTTTATAAAGAAAATATTATGACGACTGATGCAGAAAAATCATTTCATGATATTCGCTTGAACCGTGAAGAGGATATTTTTATTCAATTAAATTTTCATGCTTCAAATAAGGCCCATCAATATGCTGCTGTTTTAGAAGAAAATCCGTTCATGCCGAAAAATCTGCAAATAAGTGAAAAAGAGCGACTAATTGCGGAAAGATTTCTTGCAGACAGCATTGAAAGGTTTCAAAAAGATTTGCTTTTGCAAAAGATTGACGAAGCATTGGATAAAAAAGATGAAAAACTGTTTCTAATGTTAACAGACCAATTAAAAAAGATGAGAAAAACATAAATTCGCTTGCTATTTTATGCAGGCGAATATTTTTATGCAGGCAATAAATTGAATTGAGTGATATGATAAAGAAGAATATAATGACAAATCGGAGTGAAAATGGATGAAATGGATGACACAGGATATTGAAATGTATGAGAAGTCAAAGGAATATGTTGATACCGTTCTTATGCTCTTATTACCTGTTTCCTTTGCTGATGATAGAAAGCAAGCTGCAGGAATGTCAGAATTTATAACTTTATTAAGCTTTCAGCTTGAGAGGCAATTTAAAGGAAGAATTATAATGCTTCCCAGCCATTCTTATTTGAAATCCTTGCCAGAAGATAAGCTTGTAAATGATGTGCAGGAATGGGAGGAAAAATTAATTTTGGAAGGATTTTCATATGTTTTCCACCTAACTTCTGATAGCTTTTGGAAGCAGAATGAGGACAAACTTAAAGGAAATTTAATTTGGCTTCCTTCTCTAGCACTAGAACAATTAGATGATAAGAATCGTAATTCAATCTTAGAGGATCAAGTTAAGCAATTAGTCCATTTATTTATGCGAAAGTGGCAAAAAGAAGAAGAAATGTAATATAAGTCATAGAGTTGCCACGGTTTAGTCACAGGATTATATTGACCTTCAATTCAGATTGATATATCATAATTATGTCCTAGTTTTATATTGTGTTATTTTTTGTCCGTCGGACTTCACTTTATAACAGAGGGGGGAAAAATATGAGCAAAAATCGGGTTTCACGACGTCAATTTCTTAACTATTCGCTGACAGGTGTAGGCGGTTTCATGGCTGCGGGAATTCTCATGCCAATGGTTCGATTTGCGATTGATCCAGTGCTTCAAGCAAAGGCAGAGAGCGATTTTATTCCAACAACTCAGAAAGTTGTGGATATTACTGATGTACCAACTCGTGTTGACTTTAAATTTGATCAGCAGGATGCATGGTACGAGTCTGAAGTTACTGGTACTGCATGGGTGTTTAAGGACGCAAATGGAGAAATCGTAGCACTTTCACCTGTTTGTAAGCATTTAGGGTGTATGGTAGACTGGAATACGGATAAAGCAAATCCTGATCATTTCTACTGTCCATGTCATGGAGGACTTTATACGAAAGACGGTACAAACGTACCTGGAACACCTCCGTTTGCACCATTGGATGTATACCCTTTCATTGAGAAAGACGGTTATTTGTATTTAGGTAAGGCAGAGCGAAGATAGGGGGCGTAATCATTGCTAAACAAAATTTATGATTGGGTAGATGAACGTTTAGATATTACACCTTTATGGCGAGATATTGCAGATCATGAAGTGCCAGAGCATGTTAACCCTGCGCATCACTTTTCTGCTTTTGTTTACTGCTTCGGTGGTTTAACGTTCTTCGTTACTGTCATTCAAATTTTATCTGGAATGTTTTTAACGATGTATTATGTTCCAGATATTAAAAATGCATGGGAATCCGTGTATTACTTACAAAATCATGTAGCATTTGGTCAAATTGTTCGTGGAATGCATCACTGGGGTGCGAGTTTAGTTATTGTAATGATGTTTTTACATACTTTACGTGTTTTCTTCCAAGGAGCATATAAAAAGCCGCGTGAGTTAAACTGGATTGTTGGAGTTCTTATATTCTTTGTAATGCTTGCTCTTGGATTAACAGGCTATTTATTGCCATGGGATATGAAAGCGTTATTTGCTACTAAGGTTACAATGCAAATCATTGAATCAACGCCATTAATTGGAGATTATCTGAAAATTCTAATTGCTGGTGACGCAGATATTGTAGGGGCACAAACAATTACACGATTCTTTGCGATTCATGTCTTCTTCTTACCAGCAGCATTATTTGGTTTAATGGCTGCTCACTTTGTCATGATTCGTAAACAAGGTATTTCTGGACCATTGTAAAATAAAAAAATTCGAATTTTTCACTGAATTTTTGAAAAAGGAGGGGGAATCGCCCAATGCATCGTGGAAAAGGTATGAAATTCGTTGGTGACTCACGTGTACCAGCTACGGGACGAATGAAGAACATCCCGAAGGATTATTCGGAGTATCCAGGTAAGACAGAGGCGTTCTGGCCTAACTTCCTATTAAAGGAATGGATGATAGGTGCAGTTTTCTTAGTTGGGTTTTTATGTTTAACAATTGCCCATGAGCCACCGCTTGAAAAAATTGCTGATCCTAGTGATACAGCCTATATTCCTATG
>JAEWDX010000279.1 GCA_023389895.1 Bacillota bacterium | reverse complement strand
AACTGTTCCAACTCCATAAACAACATTAGGATGCTCTGTATCTTTCAATGCCTTGAGGACATCGATAGCAATTGCACAGCCGATACGGTTGTCCCAAGCTTTTGCAAGCAGCATTTTCTCATTGTTCATCACCGTAAATTCAAAGTATGGTACAACCATATCGCCAGGTTTTACGCCCCATTCTGTAGCTTCTTCACGGCTAGTTGCACCGATATCAATAAACATATCCTTGATTTCTACTGGCTTTTTGCGTACTTCAGCTGGAAGGATGTGAGGAGGCTTCGAACCGATAATTCCTGTAACATCCCCTTTGCTTGTTACGATTGTGACTCGCTGTGCAAGCATAACCTGTGACCACCAACCACCTACTGTTTGAAAACGAAGAAAGCCCCTATCATCAATTTGCGTCACCATGAAGCCTACTTCATCTAAATGACCCGCAACCATCACTTTCGGTCCGCCTGCTTTACCGACCTTTTTCGCAATTAAGCTTCCTAAACCGTCTGTTGTCACTTCATCCGCATATGGAGCAATATATTTCTTCATCACTTCACGAACTTCACGCTCATTACCAGGAATGCCTTTTGCATCTGTTAAATCCTTTAGCATCGTTAACGTTGCATCTAATTTCGCCATTATTTCGACTCCCTTAATATGTATATATTTTTATTATACAAAAGACTTGGAGGAATAGAAAGTTTAACTCAAATTGCCTGTTCTTCTGCAAGAAAAGATGGAAAATATAGCTCCCATCTTTCAAATACTGCATGAATGAGTTACTTCTAGTACCCTTGCTTTTGCCTTTCATAGTTTACTTCATTCTTATCCATATATGCCTTTTCCATATCTCCAGAATGAAAGCCTAGCAATTCACCTAAATGGATGTATGCTTGAAATAGCTGCCTATAATCTACTAATGATTTGCTCGCTCTAAATTTATGAATCAGTTCAAAAACAAATAAGAACTGCTCCGTAAGCGCCGCTTTATTTTTCACTATAGCTGTATAGTCTAATTCGTGCTCAAATCCACATTCAATTCCAAGTGATAAAATAAAATGAACGCCATCCACATATTCTTCCAAAACAATTTGCTTGGGTGAAGACGACTTCAAGCTCCAAAACTTAAAGCATCTTGATTCATTCGCAAGCTCCCCTAGCTCAACGAGAAGAGCTAGCACTTTTCGTTCAAATAAATCTTCTTCAAGTAATCCATGCTTCGTTTCAATATGCTTGTCCAGTCCCTTTTGCATCGTAAATAATTTCTGATAATTCATCGTTTAGCCTCCGAATACATTTTCTCCTGCATTGAAAAGTAAAATTCATTTTTAACACAGCCTGTTTTTTTAAAAAAAAGTTATAAAGAAATTATACCAAAATGAAAAAAAGTTGAAACTTATTTATGTTTCATCCGTATGTATAAGGAAAATACACTGGAGGGCTTGCTATGATGTGGTTAATACGTTTACTGCTATTTGCACTTATTATTTTTCTCATATATAGCGTTATTAAATATTTATTGAATCCGAAACGCAAGCTTGAGCTTGCTCATGAGCAGAAGCGCTACTTTTTTTTAGATGATCAAAATAATGTTCGAAAAAATTTTATGATTACTTATAAAGGGGTTTTATTTGAAGGAGAAAAATATTTAGGGACTACACAAAATGCCTTTGAGGTCATCTCTATCTTCATTTGGCCACACGACATTGCAAAATTAAAAGGAATGGTTCGCGAGGATTTACAATTTATCGAAAGAAAGATCCAAGAAAATTACCCAAGTGCAAAAATTGATTGGAAAAGTCCAATTAAAGAATTTATGGAAAAAAGCAATTCTCCGAAGACACCATTTGATAATAAGTGAATCACTTTTATACCATGTTTTGAAGAGGCATTCCTGTAGCAGCTTAGTTCGGCAAGGATGCCTCTTTTGTCAGTTCCTGCTATTCCATTTTCGAACGGATTTCCTTCTTGAAAAATTCTCTCCATTTAATAATGATTACTTTTTCCCTTAAAATAATAGCAAGTATGGCCAAGGAAAATAAGATAAGTACAATCATCGGTAAGGAAAACTGGCTAATAAATTCACCGAACACAGTATAAAAAACAGCGAGCGGAAGATTGGTTAGCCATATATTTTTTAAATAGTGCTGAAAGCTCTTATTGCGTTCGATTAAACAGAAATTTAATAAATGAAAATGAATAAACGGAATGAGTCGTAATACTGCAACCTGCCCTACCGTTAAGTTTCGATATTCTCCAAACCAACGCTTTTTCAAATTCGATAGTTTTGCATATGTTTTCGGCATTTTTTTAATAAGAAAATAAAAGAAAATACTGTTGAGCATTAAGCCAATAATCGAAAAAACACTGCCAAAGAGGCTTCCAAATAAAATTCCTCCCGCCAAACAGACGAGTGAAACGGGAATAAATAGAAATTGTCTTAAAAGATGAAAGAGTATAAAGGCAATGGGCGCTAAAATCCCTGCGGTCTCAACCAATACAAATAATAAGGATAATTGGTTACTCATGCAATTCCCCTCTTTTAGCTGAAATTCTGCGTTGTCTCTTACAGCTTATTTGGAAAAGGGAATGGTTATGACTAAAGATTTTTCTAATTTAGGCTTTTATAAGGGTGTCTTATTATAGAATACATACAGGCAGATGATGATTTGTAAAAGAGAAAGAGTAGGCAAACCGATTTTAAATTGAAGATGCTTTGTTTTATGTCTAAATACTTTCATCCCTAACGTCATGCCAACAGCACCAAACAAAAAGGCAATGAGCCAGAGCGTGCTTTCACTGATACGATATTGGTGTTTCATCGCTCTATTCTTATCTAGCTTCATTATGACAAATCCAATTAGATTCATTATGATAAGTACGATTACTGGAAATGTATACATCGCTTCATCCCCTCCTCTTTTAATCAGATTGTTTCGAGAATAAACGCTATTTTTGCAAATAAACTTTGCTTTTTCGAAAATAAACTAGCTCTACACATCGATAAACGCTGAATAAAGACTGGATTTCCCACTATTTAAAAAGCCATTCCCAAATTGAGAATGGCCATTTTCATTACTTACTAAGATTTTGTTTTGCAACTGCTGCTAATTCTGCGAATGCTTTTTCGTCAGCGATCGCTAATTCAGCAAGCATTTTGCGGTTTACTTCGATACCAGCAAGCTTTAAACCATGCATTAAACGGCTGTAAGATAGACCGTTGATGCGAGCTGCTGCGTTAATACGAGTAACCCAAAGTTTGCGGAAGTCGCGTTTTTTCTGGCGACGGTCACGATAAGCATACATTAATGATTTCATTACTTGTTGGTTGGCAACTTTATATAATGTATGTTTTGAACCGAAATAACCTTTAGCTAATTTAAGAACTTTTTTACGACGTTTGCGAGTAACTGTACCGCCTTTTACACGTGGCATATGATTTCCCTCCTAATTTCGGATATTACTTAAGATTTACTAATAAGAAACGAATACGTTTATAATCACCTGAAGAAACAAGAGTTCCTTTGCGAAGTTTACGCTTTTGCTTTTGAGATTTATTAGCGAACATATGGCTTCTGTATGCGTGTGAACGCTTTAATTTTCCAGAACCTGTTCTTTTGAAACGCTTAGCAGCGCCGCGGTGAGTTTTCATTTTTGGCATTTGGAATTCCTCCTCTTACTTTTCATTTTTTGGTGCTAAGACCATGAACATGCTTCGACCATCCATCTTTGGATGTGATTCCACCGTAGCCACTTCATTGCAAGCCTGGGCAAAACGAATTAATACACGTTGACCAATTTCTTTATGCGTAATGGCACGACCTTTAAAACGAATGGATGCTTTTACTTTATCTCCTTTTTCAAGGAACTTAACAGCATTGCGAAGTTTTGTATTAAAATCATGTTCCTCAATTGTCGGACTTAGACGAACTTCTTTTAAACTAATAATTTTTTGATTTTTTCTAGCTTCCTTATCTTTCTTCTGCTGCTCAAATTTAAACTTTCCGTAGTCCATAATACGGGCTACTGGAGGCTTGGCATTTGGAGCAACAAGAACAAGATCAAGATTCACTCTTGTAGCAATTTCCAGGGCTTCATTTTTAGTTTTAATTCCTAATTGCTCACCATTTTGATCGATGAGACGAACTTCGCGGGCGCGGATACCCTCGTTTAATAACATATCTTTGCTAATAGTTAGACACCTCCAAGGTTTTATGCGAACACAAGATTTTGGTCAGAAGTGACTTTTTCAAAAGAGAAACAGCCTACTGCACCAGTTAAAAGCGGCTCGCAAGTATATACATAACATTTCTGCAAAAAGCAGATATTTTAACCATATAAAAAAGTGTGGATGAGAACCACCCACACTTTACGGACAAAATCAAACAGAAAATGTTCACGTAAAACCTGCCAACAGCTTATGCGTCAATCAGGTGAGAAGCGGGTGCCTCTTCTTTCCTCAAACTGTATTCAATTACCTTAGCAACTATATCACAAAAAACGAAGTTGTGTCAAACGAACTTTTCAACGAATTGAATTATAACAAGAATATTTGCTTCCTGCAAGACCTTTTTCTAATTTACAATTTTACTTCATCCTTTAAATTATGCAAAAATGCTTCAAAAGAAATCGTTTCAGACTTTTGTTCTCCATATTTACGGACATTAACTGCATTTTCTGCTACTTCATTATCTCCAACAACAAGCATGTATGGAATTTTCTGCATTTGTGCTTCACGGATTTTGTAGCCAATTTTTTCATTGCGGGAATCCAGTTCAACACGGAAGCCTTCTGCTTTTAATTGTTCTTGTACCAGTCTAGCATAATCATAATGAACATCTGGTGAAACGGGGATAACTTGAACTTGAACAGGTGCAAGCCATGTTGGGAAAGCCCCTTTATATTCTTCAATTAAGAAAGCAACGAAACGTTCCATTGTAGAAACAACGCCGCGATGGATAACAACCGGACGATGCGGCTTGCCATCTTCGCCAACATAAGATAAATCAAAGCGTTCAGGTAATAAGAAGTCAAGCTGAACAGTTGATAAAGTCTCATCTTTTCCTAAAGCTGTTTTCACTTGAACATCTAATTTAGGACCGTAGAATGCTGCTTCACCTTCAGCTTCGAAATAATCATGACCTAGATCATCCATCGCTTCTTTTAGCATGGATTGTGCCTTTTCCCACATTGCGTCATCATTATAATATTTCTCTGTATCAGCAGGATCACGGTATGAAAGACGGAAAGAATAATCATTTAGATTGAAATCCTTGTATACAGCAAGAATTAAATTAACAACACGCTTAAATTCTTCTTTAATTTGATCTGGACGAACGAAAATATGAGCATCATTAAGTGTCATCCCTCTTACACGCTGCAAGCCTGATACTGCCCCAGACATTTCATAGCGGTGCATTGTTCCAAGCTCAGCAATTCGAATTGGGAGCTCACGATAGCTATGAATGCCATTTTTATAAATCATCATATGATGAGGACAGTTCATCGGACGAAGCACAAGCTGTTCATTATCCATCTCCATCACTGGGAACATATCCTCTTGGTAATGGGCCCAGTGCCCTGAAGTTTTATAAAGATCGACATTTCCCATAATTGGAGTATACACATGATCATAGCCAAGACTAACTTCCTTATCAACAATATAGCGTTCAATGATTCGACGAATTGTTGCGCCTTTTGGCAACCATAATGGCAAGCCTTGACCAACTAATTGTGAGTTAGTGAATAAACTTAATTCTTTCCCAATTTTACGATGGTCGCGCTCTTTTGCCTCTTCTAATAAACGGAGATGTTCAGCTAAATCTTCCTTTTTGAAGAAGGCCGTTCCGTAAATTCGCTGAAGCATTTTATTATCGCTATTGCCACGCCAATATGCACCAGCAATGCTTAATAATTTGATTTCTTTCAGTTTGCCTGTTGATGGAACGTGAATCCCACGACAAAGGTCAACAAAATCGCCTTGCTCATACAAAGTCACTGTTTCATCCGCTGGAATCGCTTCAATTAACTCAAGCTTATATTCATCGTCCAATTCCTTAAAAAGCTGAATAGCTTCATCACGACTAACTTCCTTGCGGATAATTTCAATATTTTCATTAATGATTTTCTTCATTTCTTTTTCGATAAGCGGTAGATCCTCTGGTGTTAATGACTCCTCTAGATCGATATCATAGTAAAATCCACCTTCAATGACAGGTCCTACGCCGAGCTTCACATTTTTATATAAACGCTTAATTGCCTGAGCCATTAAGTGGGCACTGCTATGACGCAATATTTCCAAAGCTTCTGCACTATCCTGTGTGATTATTTCGATTGCACCATCCTCTTCAATCAGACGGCGAAGATCATACATTTGACCATTCAGTTTGCCAGCAATGGCTTTTTTCTTCAGTCCAGGACTGATAGATCCTGCAATCTCTTCTGTTGTCGTTCCTTTAGGAAACTCCTTTATCGCACCATCTGGAAACGAAACTTTTATTATTTCTGACATGATTTTTCCTCCTATTTTTTAAAAAATAAAAAAACCCGCCCCTAAAAAAGGGACGAGTTGACATTAACACGTGGTTCCACCCTACTTCTCATCGTTTTCGAAAGACTCGAAAAAAGATGACTTGTAGCAAGGTAACGGCTTGTAACCGCCAACTCATACTCTTTGACGAATGATAAGCGGCGAATCGCTTCGTCAGCTCTCTCGTTCGGATCCTCACGTATACAAGTTATACGCTCCGGTCCTCTCTCCCTTCGCTTCCTCGACCTTCTTGCTTCTCATTCGTCAAAGGAGCTATGGATAGATAAGCGGCGAATCGCTTTGTCATCATTCGTATGCAAATTTCAAAGTTGAAGTTTAGAGGTGGTAAGCATTCAATCGTGTTAGGAAGGTTTCAGCCGGGCCCTCCCTCTCTATAAACCGTATTTGAATACTGTTGTCCTCATCATCACTTTTATGATTGTTCACATTTCATATTATGTTATGTATTATAGTTCGTTATTTTCCGAAAAGCAAGGACTCTCCTTTAGATTTTCTCATCAGCTGAAAACGAAACTAAGCTTTTCTTTTCGTAAAAATGGTCAATCGGGCAAAGAATAAGCCTTTCTTCAAAAATATTTCGAATCGTTCGCAAAAGTGGCTGCTCGACATCGTCCGTATACAAATAAATCGTCTTTGGTGCGATTGAAAGCAATGGAGCGATCGTAACGGAATCGACATATACCGGATGATTAAATAAAAGCTTTCGGTCAATCATCCGTGATAAATTAGAGCGCTTAATCTCAAAAAAGGCTTCATCAAAAAAAAGAATCTCTTCATCAGCCATTACTAAATGAATATGATTTAGTTTTGCAGCACGTCCATTGAGAAACTCTCTTAAAGTTTGCACAAATATTTGATACTCTTGTTCCATTTTGTATTCATCGATTGAAATCTCCACATATTTCGCCATTTGCTCAAATAGCTGCCTCATCCTGAATTTCACGAAGGAGTCAAAGGAAAAGGCGATATTTTCTTGAAAAATTTGACTAATGGCATTCTTCATATTTGTTTCGATTTCAACATCACTTACAAACGATGCAAGCTCAATTCGGTTTCCTTCTAAAATGGAATGAATAATCTCTAATATTTGCTGCTGTTCCTCTTCATCTTGATAACAATAATATTCTGCCATAATCCTGCGAAACCAATCATCTTGCTTATATTTCACAATAAATTGATAAAAAACTTTTTTTACATGTTCTAAAAGGTTGATCATATGAGGTTCAATCATGATTTTCACTATATGTTGATCTTCAATTTGAAGAATTTTTCGATTAGATACTACGGATGATGGCAAATTAATTTGAAGATGGTGATACAAATCTTGAGCATCTTCGCTCTTTTGGAAAATGATTTCGACCAACCAAATCCCCCCTTATAAAAGATCTTTCCTTTCATGTATATGGGGAATTTGGACAAATTAGAATCGGAAAAGCAGAAGCGCATTCTATACGTCTGACTAAACCATTTTCATTTTTTCAAAGATAGACTATCTTAGTTGCGTCGATTCGGGCCGTTTACAAGCACGGGTTCAGATAAATATTTTATTCTCTCCATCACTCGTCGTGCCTTCATTTTTTCCTCTTCGCCTTTTTGGCTATAAGTAAGATGATGCTCTAATTCTTTAAAATCAAAGTTTGAAGTGAAAAATGTTGGCAGACTTTCAAGCATGCGAAATTGTAAAATTGGACCTAATACTTCGTCTCTCGTCCAGCTTGACATCGCTTCCGCTCCGATATCATCAAACATTAATACAGGAACTTTTTTTATCCTTTCAATCTTTTCATTTAACGTTGAATCGGCAATCGAGTTCTTTAATTCTCTAAATAGCTCTGGAACATATACGATCATTGAAGGTATCTTATTAAAAGCCAATTCATTCGCAATTGCCCCGAGATAGTAGGATTTTCCAACACCGAACTTTCCATAGAAATAAATACCCTTCTGTCTTGTTCCTTCAAGATAGTTCTCGATAAATGTTGCTGCCTTTTTAGTTGCGACTAAGCGCTCCCCATCAGGATAAATAGAATTGAAGGACGCCTCAAGAATATCCCGTGGCACATACATACTTTGAATAAGCTTTTCATTTCTACGTTTTTCATCATGCATGATCTTTCGAGGACACATATCATAATGAATATTAATCGTACCACGTTGAATTACTAGCTGAGGATGATACCCCTTCATGACATTTATACAGTCTTCAAGACTAGAGCATTGATTGCATTCCTTGCTTTGAGTAGAAAACTCATAAAGCTTGATCAAGCCTTTATCGATCATTTCATCTGTTAATTCATTTCTGTGATCCTTTATAAATTCTTTCACATCTGGATGATTTAATGTTTCTCTTTTCTGATCCTCGTATCTTTTTTGAAAGTCTTCACTTCCCGATAGCCGCCTTAATGTTTTATTAATTTTTTCCAATGATCAGTCACCTCCCAGAACGCATTTTCTTTAATATTTCCTCAAGCTCGCGCTTTTTCATCTCTTGCTCTTCTTCGCTTTCATTGTCATTTTCCGAAGAATTTATCGCCTCTTTCTCATCAAACCACTCAGGAAGCATTTCCGTACGAATAGGTTTCTTTTTTCCACCAGTAGATTTAGGAGGATTTTTCTTCCCTTCAGCCCATTCCGTATATTGTCTATGCTCACTTTTCGCCAATTCAAAAGCTTCTTGCGCCGTTTTGATTTTCTTTCTCGCCCAGTGACCGGCAATTTTCTCTACGTAAGCCTTTGTCAATTTCATATCTGATTTTAGCATTACATATTGGAGGAGAACATTAATGACTCCAGGCATAAGCTTTTGCTGAAACATAACATCTTCAACAATTTGTAGATCTGATTTCGACGGCTCTGCTCCCCCAGAAATATCTTTCAGAAATTGCCGTGGAGACGTTGTTTCAACATAGCGAATCAATTCTTCCTCTTTTGTTTTCGGCTCATCTGTATGTGTTTGATGAAGGACCGGCTGAGTATGATCGATAAGTGAGGGCAGCTTATCATTGAAATGAAATTGATACCAATCCCTAGCTGATTTCCTTAGCTCCTCAATATTAATCTCATTATCTTCTGTCACTACACTTATCACAATATTTTTCATTTGCATCACATCAATATCATATAAAAAAGCTAAATTACTAATCGCATTTCTCACTTTTTTGCTTAAGGCTTTTTTCGGAACGAGCGATTCGTTTAAACCTGCTTCAAGAAGCTTAAAGTTAAAAAGCTCCTGACTAATTTGAATTCCATTTTGTTTCTGTCTTCCGATAAATTGTTCATTATTTGCTTGCAATATTTCATCTGTTTCAGAATTAAATGTAAATGAATCTAAGTGACTTGATTGAAACACATCTTGGAATGATTTTGTTACTTCTTGATAGTCTTCCTTCCATTCACCTTTTTCTTCACTAAAAAAACGCTTCAATCGTGAATATTGTCCTTTACCGATTTTTCGATATAAATAAATATTAAGCATCCCATCTAGAAAAAATTGCTCTGGTGTTAATGGAGGAATTAATTCGTAAATAAAAGTTCGAGAATCCTCATCTTTTTTTTCATAGACCTTTAACAGTCCTATTCCTTCAAGCTTTATCCGCGCTCTGTATATTTCATTTAAACCCATTTCCATAAAGTTCATTAAACTATGATGAGAATTTAAATTAGACCATAATCGATTCTCCTCTAATTCAGCCCACAATGTCATATAGAGACTGAAACAAGCAGAACCAATTAATGGCTGATATAAAAAAGTAAGTACTTTTCGATCATAGTCATGCAAAAGCCCGTTCGCGTTTACAGCGTATTGATCAATGGCTAATAATTCCTGCCAATGCTGGGCCATCCTTAATCAACCCCTTTTAAGAAAAGTGCAAGCGCCTTGCTCAGCGACGTACAAACTGGACTGACCTCGACTGAGATAAAGGAAACACGACGAGTGTGAACGAGTCGATGTTGACTTATCGTAGGGAGAGAGAGGGAAGTTTGCTAGGCGCTAGGCGCTGGAGCTAGACAATTATCTAATTTTAAAAAGTCATACTTTCTTATCTTTTAAAAAAGAGCTAAAGAATCTCTTCAGCTCAATAACACTTATTCCTTTTCTTTCTTGATCAATTCCTTTAATTCATCAATAAAAACATTGATATCTTTAAATTGACGATAGACCGATGCAAATCTTACATAGGCAACATCATCAATCTTAACAAGTCTATCCATAACCATTTCACCGACTGCTTCACTCTTTATTTCAGACACCCCATTGCTACGGAGCTCCTTTTCAATGTCGGCAGTAATTTCCTCAAGCTCTTTTAGAGGAATAGGGCGTTTCTCACATGCTCGAAATAATCCGCGCAAAATCTTTTCCCTACTAAATTCTTCTCTTGTCCCCTCTTTTTTCACGACGATAAGGGGAATCTCTTCTACCTTTTCAAAGGTTGTAAAACGATAACTACACTCTTCACATTCCCTTCTTCGCCGAATGGAACGATAATCATCAACAGGGCGGGAATCAAGTACACGAGTATTATTATTTTGACAGGATGGGCATTTCATGCAATCAACTCCGAATCCTTTTTACTCAAATTTTGATACTCTTATTGTACTATTTTTCTCTTTAGATGAACACATATAAAAGAGGTGTATAAAAAATACACCCCTGAATTTCTTAAAATATACTGAACTACTTACTTATTTCTTCATTTGAATTGGACCCATTCCCCGTGGAATTTCGATATTTTCACACGTTTTTGCCCCTAACGCTTCTGCGATATAATTTGCAGCAATACTAGGATCGAGATCACCACAAGTATATACATCAATACTTGCATAACCGTGCTCTGGAAAACTATGAATGGTTAAATGAGATTCAGAAATGATTACAACTCCACTTACACCTTGAGGTGCAAATTTATGAAAAGCAACTTCACGAACTTCAGCACCAGATTTCAATGCTGCCTCTACAAACGTTCTTTCAATAAAATCCAAATTATTAATCTTTTCAAAATCGCAGCCCCATAACTCAGCAATAACATGACGACCCAGTGTTTCCATATTCAAATTTCCCCCTTTAACATCATAATGAAATTCCTTACTACAATGGTCTATAACTACCACGGGGGAAAGTTAGTCCAGAGAGGTCCTAACCCTTTAAGT
>JAEWDX010000271.1 GCA_023389895.1 Bacillota bacterium | reverse complement strand
GTCGTATATTCTGTAACTGCTTTGCCATAATGAGCTGCGATCATACTTCGTACGATGATGTCGTAGAGTTTTTTTTCATCTGTGGATAGCTTTTCTATGTTTGGCACTTGTTCCGTTGGAATAATCGCATAGTGATCCGTAACTTTTTTTTCATCAACATACCGTTTATTTTGTAGCAGAGAATAGATTGGTACAGGAAAAAACGGTTGATACTCTTCAAACTTAGCTAATTTATTTAAAGTCTCTGGAAATAATTCCGCTTCTCCGTCCGTCACATGCCTTGAATCTGAACGAGGATACGAGACTATTCCTTTTTGATAGAGCTTTTGCAGCACATCTAGTGTTTTCTTAGGTGGAAATTTAAAGCGACGATTTGCATCTGCTTGAAGTGCTGATAAATTATAAAGAAGCGGAGGAAGGAATTCCTTTTTTTCTGCTTGAAGATCAGTTACTTCGGCATCCTTTTTTTCGCAAAAGGCAGCAATTTTCTCCGCCATTTCTTTTGTTTTAATTCTTGTTTCCCCACCCTCTTCCCACTTACCTGAATATTTCTTTCCGTTTATATTAAACTCGGCTTGGACTTCCCAAAAAGGCTCTGAGACAAAGCTTTCAATCTCACTTTCTCGTTTAACAATTAAGGCAAGTGTCGGTGTTTGTACCCTTCCGACTGAAAATACATCCGAAAAGCCGCGCTGTTGTAGAAGCAAGCTATACAGGCGTGATGCATTCATCCCGACAATCCAATCAGCACATGCTCTCGTATAAGCTTCAAAAAATAAATTACGTGTTTGGGATTCATCTAATAAGGAGAGAAATCCTTCTTTAATTGCTTTCGGGGTTAAGGATGAAATCCAAAGTCGTTTCATTGGTAGCTTGGATTTTGTTAAGCGGAGAATATTTCGAATGATTAGTTCACCTTCTCTCCCAGCATCTCCAGCATGGATAACTTCCGTTAAAGCAGGATTAGAGAGAAGATTTTTTATCACATTAAATTGCTTTACTTTATCCTTTGTTACCTCGTATTCAAAATGAGCTGGAATAATTGGCAACGTAGATAGAGACCATTTTTTCCATTCAGAATGATATTTCTCCGGTGCAGAAAGCTGACATAAATGCCCCACCGCCCATGTAATAAATGCACCTTGTGGAAATACATCGTTTGGCAAAATTTCAATATAGCCCTGATGCTTTTTCTTTTTAAAAATAGAAGCCAATGTTATTCCTTGATCCGGCTTTTCCGCAATAATAAGTTTCATTTTTTATCCACTTCCAGTTTGCATAATAAGTTCAGATGCCTATCTTTATATTACTTAATTATTTAGGAAAGGACTAGTATTAGCTGGAAATATAGTAAGAAATACCGAAACCGCTTCGTTGAAAGTACGTAAGACGAGTAATGCCAAGTTGTTTTTAATTTTAAAAATTCGAAATTATAAAAACCTATTTTGTCTCTTCGTTTATCAAAATAGGTTCTTGGCTTATTTCATTATTCTGTTTTTAATCGGCGGGTTTTTCAACTCTCTGAATGATTAAGCCAATTTCTTTTAACTTTATGTTTAATGCGTTTCTAATCGAACTAAAATATGGATTTTCTTCAAGCGTTAAATTGTTTCCATCCTGAAATACAAATTCATACTCTGACCTTTCACCCATTTTTGCTTTATAATAAGTAATTTCTGAAACATCAGTCCATGAATAATGATTTACTTTCGATGACAAAATCGGTGAAAACGTGATTGAATCATCCGCAAAAATAATATAGGATTGTGAACTGATGTAGAATGGTATAAAGCTTAACAATAGAATGAAAATACTTACTAAGATTGAGATTTTTTTAATATCCATAATGAAGAGAATCATAGGGACTAAAAATAAAAGGAAAAAACCAATTCCATAGCCAAGAAAATTTTCTTTTGGTACAAAAATATGCCAAACACCACTAGAGAAATGAACACTATTTGCGACTGTTTGCGGAATAAAAATTAGTAATATGAATGAGCTTATTGCGATAATAATCCCAATCGCCAAACAAATATGCCGCGGTTCATATCTTCTATCCATTTGTATCCCTCCTATAAAATAATCTGACCAATAACTAACATGAAAATATTAGAATAAAAGGTGAATTTAGCCAAATTAGTCAGTCTCATTATAGATAGAATATTCGGATTTTTGCAAGTAGATTTTAGAATCATCCAAAAATACTTTATGATTGGTCATAAAAACGTTTAAATATTTTCTAATTTTATATTTTTTGGACATTCAAAAAAAGCTAATCGGATCAGTCACCGATTAGCTCCTTTTCATCATTTCCCATTTATTCTTCGTAATAAGTTACAAATTCATTAACCGGCTTGCGATATCCTCTTGGATGCCTGCTTGCAACTTTTTCTTTTCCAATCGTAATCATTAAAACAGGTTCAAGTGTTTCTTCTATATTCAAAACCTCTTTAATGGCAGCTGGGTCAAATCCAATCATTGGACATGTATCCCAACCATTATCCTTGGCAGCTAGCATGAATAACATGGCCGAAATGGAAGCATTTCGAATCGCTTCATCATGCTGAAAGTTTGCCCCCCTCGTTTCATACATTGAAACTGTATCTTCTACCATATGGTCATATTCTTGTTTATTAACAATACCAAGCATCATTAAACCTTCGTAAATCTCAGCGGCGTTTTTATACGCCTTTTTATCCCCAAGCACGAGAATAACCGCTGAAGCTGTTTTTACTTTATATTGGCCATTTGCGGCAATTTCAACTTTCTCTTTTAACTCTGGATCAGTCACAACGATATACTTTGTATGCTGCAAATTAAATGCCGATGGAGCAAGCTTTACAAGCTCAAAGATTTTATTCAATTCATCTTTTGAAATCGGATTGTCTGCTAAAAAATTACTCGCTGAACGTCTTTCTTTTGCTAATGATTCAAAATCTGCCATTATTATCCCTCTCCCATATCCCTATTCCAAGTTGTTTTTCAATAAAATACTTCTTAACTTAAAATAAGATATCTCTAATTCGAGATAATCATAGAATATTCACTTCCATTTGTCAATTTATTTACTTAACAGCTTAATTAACAGTTGTAAATAATCATCCGTTATAATATTTTAAATATTTGATAGATTTTTATGAAATTATCACAAAATTCCTTGACGTATGGCGGCTGTTCATGTATATTAAAGTCATCATTTAACAGAATAGTTAACTTTAAAATGTAAACGTATTTATGTTGAGTGATAATATTTATCTTTGGTACATTTATTGTGCCTTGAAAGGCTTAGGAGGAAAAGTTAATATGCAAAATGGTAAAGTTAAATGGTTTAACAATGAAAAAGGTTTCGGTTTTATCGAAGTTGAAGGCGGAGAAGATGTATTCGTACACTTCACTGCTATTACTGGAGATGGCTTTAAATCTTTAGAAGAAGGCCAAGAAGTTTCTTTTGAAATTGTTGAAGGAAACCGCGGACCACAAGCTGCAAACGTTGTGAAACTTTAATCTATAAATAATCAGGCTGGCATTTATGCCAGCCTTTATTTAATATTATTTTTATGTAGTTGATTTCCTAGTTCCTTTAGTTTTTCTCCAACCGTACAGCTTGCAATACAAAATTGATGAGCAAAGCAGCGCCCTTTCTCCTTTCGATTATGCTTATATAAAAAACAATCATGGCAAAATTCAATCATCAGATTGTCTATTTCATGAAATACATTCTTTCGTTCCAACATCGTCAATCCTTTCCTTATCTCTGCATGATGCAGAACGTTTACAATACCATTCCCTTTTTCTAAAGAATTTGCATTTTACTATCAATCATTTTTCCTTCAAGTGCCTGTGTCGCTAATTTATCAGCTTCTTTATTTTCCGTTCTTGCAATCGTGGAGAAGCTTGCTTGAATAGAGAGCTTCTTTAATTTTTCTTCAATTCGGTCTAACCAGCGATTTAAGTTCTCGTCATAGCATGGCCATTCCCCTTTGAGCTGCATTAAAACCCCTTGGGAGTCCCCCTTAAATTCACATGATAAATGGCTTGCCTCTAATTCCTCAAGATAATTAACTGCATAATACATTGCAGCATATTCCGCCTCACTATTATTAACAATTTCATCCAAAAGCTCATTCGTGCGAATGCGATATTTCTTTTTCCCTTGCTGATAGTATATAACGGCACCCACTCCAGCTTGCTTCATATATTTATTAAATCCACCATCAAAATAAACGATTAAATCATGTGGTTCTTCTTCAATTTCTACAAGTAGTTTTTTTAATTCTTTCAACTTCCATGAAACTCCTCCTTCATCATAATAATACAAATCCATCCCTATTCCTTTTTTCTCAATATCCTCTCCAATTAATATTGCCTCTTCTCCTTCTACCCAGTCCGATATAAACAGAATAGATTCATGCGTCTTTAGTTTATATTTCCACTCAATTTTATATTTCATTATTTTTCAGCCTTTCTAAATTTTCACTTTGTGGTACACTATTTTTATACATTAATATGTATAAATCAGCAGCGCAGAAGCTCCTTCGACGTAGATGCCAATTTTAAGAATTAAGTATAAGTGCAACTACGCCTCTGTTTTCGCCTTGCCAAGGCTCGCCAATCGGCGAGTTTTCTTTATCGCATTTTTATTATTTACCTTGTATTTATATTTATCGCAAAATTTTGGAGGAATGATCATTGATTGAAGTATACATAGATGGAGCAAGTGCTGGCAACCCAGGACCTAGTGGTGCTGGTATTTTTATTAAAGCGAATGGTCAAGTAGAAAGATACTCGCTTCCATTAGGTGACATGAATAACCATCAAGCAGAATTTTGGTCGCTAATTAAGGGACTTGAAATTTGTCTTGAAAAGAATTACCGAATCGTCTCCTTTCGAACAGATTCTCAAGCTGTAAACAGAGCAATAGAAAAGGAATTTGTTAAAAACAGCCTGTATGCTCCCTTGCTTGAAAAAATTGTCACACTTAGTAAACAATTTGATTTATTTTTTCTAAAATGGATTCCAAGCTCTGAAAACAAAGTAGCTGATGAATTAGCTAGAGCGGCTATTCAAAAAAACAACAAGAAAGGAGTGAAAGACTTTGAATAAGTCCAGATTATTTGCTGATACTAGTTTATTAGCGATTGCGTTCATTTGGGGGGTTACATTCGTACTCGTTCAAAATGCGATTGCCTTCCTCGAGCCTTTTTCCTTTAACGGCATTCGCTTTACAATTGCAGCAGTTCTCCTCGGTGGTTGGCTGCTTCTATTTGAGAAGAAACAGTTAAAACAAGTAAACAAAAAATTAATGTTCTCTGGGGTTTTGATTGGAATCTGGCTTTTTGTTGGCTATGCCTTTCAGACAATTGGATTATTATATACATCCTCTTCTAAAGCTGGTTTTATAACAGGATTAAGTGTTGTAATGGTGCCAATCTTTTCATTTCTTCTATTAAAAATAAAACCGAATGCTAATGCAATAATTGGTGTTTCCATTGCCACTCTTGGTTTATATTTATTGACGATGACCGATAAGGTTTCATTAAATATTGGTGATGGCTTCGTTTTTATCGGGGCAATTGGGTTTGCATTACAAATTATCTTTACAGGTAAGTTCAGTAGCCAATTTCCGGCTCTCTTATTAACGGTCGTGCAAATTACAACAGTCGCAATCTTATCCATCTTTTTCGCGTTTTTAACAGAACATTGGCAGTTAGCCTTTCAGCCTGAAACTTTATTTAAAGGGGATGTTCTATTAGCTCTTCTGATTACATCTATTTTTGCAACTGCTATTGCCTTTTTCGCACAGACGAATTTTCAAAAATATACTTCGCCAACGAGAGTCTCTCTTATTTTCGCTACTGAGCCAGTATTTGCAGCTGCCACAGCATTTATTTGGGCAGATGAGAGACTTTCCTATAGCGCCATTATCGGCTGTTTACTCATTTTCTCTGGGATGATCTACGCTGAAATCCCCAAAAAGAAAAAACTTTCCAGCTCAAAACAAAGAACAGCGGTTTAGAACGAAGAAAATCGGCAGTTTTTGCCGATTTTTTTAAAGTGCAAGTATATCCTTTTCTTTAATAAATTCAATTGCTTCATGACGTGTTTCTATTTTATTTTCGACAAACATTTCTAGAAGTGATACATAGAAGCTGCCGTCAAATTTTTTCTGTGCTTTCAATGTTAATTCAATTGCTGTATTGACAAGTTCATCTGTAGCATTCGCATATTGTTTACCAAAATAAATAAACCCTCTTGCATCTTCTTGAAATTGAAAGCCTTTACTTTGTAAAAAACATAAATAATCCTCAACACTATTGATAGACAACGCATTCATCCCTCCTACTACGAAGCCCACCTAAATCTTACCTTATTTTCTGAAGATTAGCTATCCATTATTTTAAACAACAACTGGAACTTTGAGAATATTTCCGCCATGCATAGTCATTTAAATTAGGGAAATAATAAGGTCGTATTGAGCAATTGCTTAAGGAATTGTTGTTAATTAAATTACGGGGGTTGTCTGATGGGCAAAAGAGTGCATAATCGTGGAACGAAAGCTGCGGGGGTTAATCCACAAGGTTACGGTCAAGATGCCGAATTTTCTAAGGAACCTATGAGTAAGCTTGAGAATGCTGCTAAAAAGAAAAATACAAAATAAGATCAAGAAGCGCAAAATTTCTTCATACTTCAAAGATTGCGCTTCTCTTCAAATAAACAATAAAAGCGGTTTATAGTTATGCATATGCTTTCAAATCTAGGAATCGCTCAAGTCCCCGTAATTCAACCTCGCTGAACTTCTCATATACTTTCTCACGACTCATCTCGAAAATGGCATCTTCATATGAATAATCGATTGGAACATCACATTTAATTTCAGCGAGTTTTCTGCTTAAATGGAGCATGTCTAGATCTTGCTCAATTTTCATTCGTTGTCCCTTCGTTAGCTGATGAAGATTTGCTAAAACGCCTTCAACATTTTCGTATTGCTGCAAAAGCTTTAATGCCGTCTTTTCACCAATGCCCTTTACTCCTGGATAATTATCACTCGAATCTCCCATGAAAGCCTTTAAATCAATCACTTGACGTGGTGAAATTCCTCTTTCAGTAAAGAATGTATCTTCATTATGGACAAGATAATTGCCATATCCCTTTTGCAAAAGAACGACAGAAATACGTTTATCGATAAGCTGCAATATATCTTGATCCCCTGTTAAAATTTGAACTTGCATGTTTTCTACGCTTTTAGCAATTGTCCCAATGCAGTCATCTGCTTCATAGCCAGCTAATCCAATATTCGGAACATCGAAGGCTGAGACAACATCCTTCACGAGATCAAACTGAGGTATAAGCTCAACTGGTGGTTGCCCCCGATTCGCTTTATAGCTATCATACATTTCTGTTCGAAATGTTTTGCTGCCCATATCCCAGCAAACCGCAACATGGGTTGGCTTAAATGAAGAAATGGCCGTTAAGAAATGCTTCACAAAACCATTAATTCCGTTCGTAGGAATTCCTTTTGAATTGATCATAAATTGCCCTGTCACTGCCGTTGCATAGAAAGCTCTAAATAATAACGCCATTCCATCAACGAGCATCAATGTCGGCTGTTGTTCATTGTTCAATGCTTTTTCTTCCAAGATTTACTCACCTGTTTCCACTTCATTTTCCTCATACGAAATCCAGTCGCTAAAGCTTCCGGCGTATAGTTTAACATCTTTATATCCCGCAGATTTTAACGCCATAAAATTTGGTATTGCTGATACACCAGAACCACAATAAACAATAATAGGTGTTGATTTATCAAACTCCTCGAAGCGTTTATCCTGCTCCTCACTCGGTTTAAACAAACCGTTTTCATAGCTATCCATCCAAGGCTTATTAATCGCTCCTGGTATATGACCAGATTTAAGATCAATCAGCTCCTCTTTTCCTAAATAACGATTTTTGTCACGTGAATCAATCAATATCGTTTTCTCATCTTTATTTTCAACTAGTTTCTTTACTTGTTCATACGAAGCTAAATATTCACTGTTCACGTTAATTTCAAATTTGGTTTGCTCATAGGATGGAATTTCACGTTCAACGTGATAGCCAGCCTCTTTCCATCCATAATATCCACCATCTAATACAAAGACTTTTTCATGTCCAACATAATGTAACATCCACCAAAGTCGCGAAGCAAAGAATCCTTCACCGTGATCATAAACAACGACAACCGTTTGCTTACTAACCCCTGCTTGCTGCAAAGTTTGCTTGAAATCCTCCATTTCCGGGAGTGGATGCCTCCCACCATGTGCTGAAACAGGTTTTGATAGATCTTTGTTTAAATGGAAATAAACAGCACCCGGTAGATGATCTTGTAAATACTCATGATACCCTTTTTCAGCATCATTTAAATTAAAGCGGCAATCAACAACTCTAATATTTTTATCGTTTAAGTGTTGATGTAGCCATTCTTTACTGATGACACCATTCATTTTCTTCTCTCCTCATTTAGCATTTTAATCCTCTTTAATTATCGTTCAACTAACATAGCCACCACGATTGCTTGAAATTTCATGCTCTATTTTTTTAAGCTGTTCAAGCGAGAAATCATCACTTAAAACAGTTAAAAGCCCAGCGTAATATTCATTCACTTGTTCTATTTGATTAGAAAGCAGATGAGAAAACTCTGCTTGAAGATGAAGCCCATAATGCTCTTTAAGCCTAATCGTTTCAGCTTGTAAATAGGGTTCAACAAGAACTCGCATCACTTGTTGTAATTCCTCACTTAAAAACCTTCTTTCATTTTTCTCAAAAAATGTTTTTGGGTTTTTAAAATAAGCAAGTGCTTTCTTAAATTGGGCAAGATCTAAATTTAAAAATGCATGTTCAAATTCAATCCCTTTAGATTTCCCCATCTCATACCGACTAAAGCTTAGTTGCGGATTCAAGTCCATTGCTGAATTTTTTATTAGATCTTGTGCATCAGCTAAAAGCTTGCCGATAAAAGCTTCCAATCTAATCGTCGTCGCTCTTAGCTCTTGAACAAAATCAAAGCCGTTACTTTGTAAATATTCATCTAACGCAGCTTGTAAAGCTTTCTTTAAATTCCGACCGTCATCTTTTAAAATTGCGGGATTAAATGCTTCTTTCACAAAATCATGATGACGAAGAAAAACTCTTTGCATTAAATAAAATACAAGTTCATCTACTTCCTGTGTTAATCTTTGTGAAAGAATTTTAGAAGTTTGATTTTCAATAGACTGAAGGAGCGCTTTCTGTTCACTTTCTAATTGATTACGCTTCTCTCTTTTTAAATCTTTATCTTCCAATGAAGATTGAATAAATTTTCTTAACTGTGCTAACAC
>JAEWDX010000204.1 GCA_023389895.1 Bacillota bacterium | reverse complement strand
TAAAAGGAGTCCTCGTTCAATTAGATGATGAAGCTCTCTTACATTCCCAGGAAATTGATAATTTTTCAATTGGACTAACGCATCCTCCGAAAGGACTTTTCCTGGATACTTTCCCTGCTGAAGAAAGGAATTTATAAGTAAAGGAATATCCTCCTTTCGCTCTCTTAAAGGTGGAATAATTATGCTTACAACATTTAAACGATAAAATAAATCTTTACGGAAATTCCCTTCCTCCACCTCCTTTTCCATATTTCGATTTGTGGCAGCAACAATTCGAATATCAACCTTTCTTTCTCTCGTATCACCAATTCTTCTGAATTCTCCTAGTTCTAAAAATCGCAGAAGCTTTACTTGGATTGCTAATGGCATTTCACCTAACTCATCGAGAAATAAAGTCCCACCATTTGCAACTTCAACAAGCCCCTTTTTATCTTGGTTTGCACCCGTAAATGCTCCCTTAACATGACCAAATAATTCACTTTCAAGTAATTGTTCTGGGAGTGCTCCTGAGTTAATCGCAACGAAAGGCTCGTCGGCACGATTTCCCCAGTAATGCAACGCCTTTGCAAATAATTCTTTTCCAGTACCACTTTCACCTTGAACGAGTACGGGTACATCACTACTAGCAATTCTTTCCGTTAATTCAATGACCTCAGAAAAAATTGGACTTTCTCCAATAATTTGAAAATCATTATGCTGTCTAATAATTTTCTTCATACTTTCATTTTTTTCTTTTAATTGCTTATTTTCCTCTGCCTTTTTAATAATTATTTCTAATTCAGACAGATTGTAAGGCTTTGTTAAATAATCAAACGCTCCATACTTCATTGCTTCAATTGCTGTTTCTATCGTTCCGTGGCCTGTTAACATTAATACCTCTGTCTCAGGCTCCATTTTCTTCGTTTCCTTTAAAAGCGTAATTCCATCCATATTCGGAAGGCGAATATCATAAATTGCAATATCGAAAAATTGTTGCTTCAATTTTTTTAAAGCTGCTTCAGCCGTTTCAGTAGCATGAACCTCATAACCCTTCCTGCTTAACCTTTTAACGAGGAGATCAAGCAAATCCTTTTCATCATCAACAATTAACAGTCTAGTATTTCGCATCAAATCCACCTCCTGTAAGAAATGCGGAAGCACCTTGTTCAGCGCCGTATGGACTGGACTGACCTCGACTGAGATAAAGGAAACACGACGAGTGAAAACGAGTCGATGTTGACTTATCATAGGGAGAGGGAGGGAAGTCCACTAGGCGCTAGGCGCTGGAGCTAGACAATTCTTCAACTTCAAAATGTTATATTTTCTTATCCTGTAAGAAATGCGGAAGCACCTTCGGGATATTTTTTTAACGAAGTTTTTACGTTCGGATTGGAATTTGTACCTTTATCGTTGTTCCAAATCCTACTCTACTTTCTACATGTATTGTTCCGGCAAATTCTTCGATAATTCCATAACATACCGATAATCCAAGTCCTGTCCCTTTACCAACAGGCTTCGTCGTATAAAAGGGATCAAAAATTTTTCCTACTATCTCTTCGGGTATCCCGCAGCCATTATCTTTCACATACAGGCAAAGGACATTTTTTTCCTCTTGAGCGATTATCTTTATCTTTCCGTCTTCTTTAACTGCATCAGTAGCATTATTAATGAGATTTACAATGACCTGCATAAGCTTTAAGCTATCGCCAAAAAAGACCGGCAAATCATTTGCAATGTCAATCTCTAGCATAATTTTCTTCCTCTTTAAAGAGCCTGTAACAAGACTAATACTATTTTGAATCGTTTCAGTCATATCGATTTTTGCAACGGTCCAATTCGTTTTTCGTGAAAAATTTAATAAATTGCTCGTAATCCGTTTACATCTTTCTGTGTTATCTTTAATTTTCTCTAAATAAAGAGTCATCTCATCTTCATCAAGCTCTTCATCCTGCTGATCGATGCGATCAATTAAATCTTCAGCATATACATTTATCGTTGCAAGTGGATTATTCACTTCGTGAGCAAAGCTTGAAGCCATTAAGCCAAGCGCACTTAATTTATCCGTTTGAATCATTTTTTCCTCGATTTGCTTTTGCTCAGTAATATCCTCAATAACAACTAAGTACTCCCCTTCTCCTTCTATCGCATGCGTTAATGGAAATACTCGATGACGAAAGAGTCTTTCTTCCTCGTTCTTCCCCATCATCCTCATAATGGTATCACCATTTCCTTCAAGCTCTGGACAAGTAATAGGACAATCATCGCATGCCTGCTTTTTTCCGCCGATTAATACATAGCATGGCAATTGAAATCCTTGATGATTAAACCAGCCTTTGAGCTTAGGGTTCATCCATGTAACTAGATAATCTTTCGTGACAAGTGCAAGCCCTGCATCAATTCCATTGACAACGACACTAAGCCTTTCTTTTTCCTGCTCTAGTCTTAAGGATTTCTCCTGAAGCTCTTCACTCATTTCATTAAAAGAATGTGATAGCTTTCCTAGCTCATCATGGCGATTGACAGGAATTGGTGCTATCTTAGTCCCTGCTTTAAGATGATTCATTCCCTTTTCTAAATCAACAATGGGTGTTGTAAAATAAAACCCCGCATAAATACTAATAAGACTTACGATAATCGTGACAATTGCTACTGCATATAACCCTGTTCGAAACATATCATTAATCGGTTTGTACGCAGTTGTTGCTGGTATTTCCATTACTAAAATCCAATCAAGCCCTTTCATTTCTGATTGAACGGTTAGCACATCTAATTTATTTTCATTAGAACGCTTCTGCCAAAGCTTGCTGTAATCTTGATGAGCAATGACTTTACCATCACCGTCCAATAAATATAAATAAGAGGAATATTCCTGCCTTAACGATGAAATTTTCCCAATTATTTTTTGGAGCTGAATAATAACCCCAGCCGCTTTTTTCTGTTCATTTTCCATATACGGAACTGCCAGCTTCATAACAGGTTGACCAAATTGATTAAATTCTACTTTCCCATAAATTTCACTCTTTGTTTGAAAATCAGACCACATCTCATCGGAAAACCACTGTTCATTTTCATTTGGAATATTTAAATGATAGCGAGAGATCTTTTTCGTAACATCTCCTGCTTCATTTGTCATGATAAGTTCTTCAATCGAATCATTTTGCTGAAGGATTTCATAGAATATACTTTGCTGTTTATTTAAAGTGGAAGCTATTTGAAGCTGCTGAAAGGTCTGATTAAATTCAAGCTCAATTTCATTTGAGAGATTTTGGAGGAGTAACTCCTGTTTATCCATTATTCTATTTTCCAAATCTCCCCTCACATGAGAATAATAGTAATAGCTAAGCAATAAAAGTGGGATCGTTGACATACAAATTCCAAATACAAGGACTTTTATTCGAATTGGTTGAGATAAGAGCCATTTAATGAGCATCGCTAGTTCTTCCTTTATCTTTGGAAATAAAATTGGCAATCGGAATAAGTTCATGATTAAGCGAAATGCCCAAATAATCACTTACTTCTTTATTGATATAAAAGCGGATTGTATCAGGAAGCTCAACAGGAATATCACTTGGTGAGTTTCCTTGAATAATGAGACTTACAAATCTAGCAGCTTGGTAGCCTTGATCTTCAAAGCTAACCCCATAGCTAGCTAGTATTCCTTCTTCAACCTCATTTCCATATATTCCCATAGCGGGTATTTTATTCACCTTTGAAAACTGAGCAATTTCAGCTGTTAAAGATTCTATTCGAAAACTAGGAAGCATTAAGAGTGCTTCATTTTCATGTATATGATTACTTAATTGCTGTAGAAAATCTGAATCACTAACATTTATTGGGATGATTTTTAATGCAAGCTTTTCTGCTGCCTCCTTCGTATTTTCAAGGCTAAGGATACTTACTTTTGTATTTTTATCATAAAGAACAAAGACGCTTTGGATAGTAGGAACAAGTTCATGCAAAAGCTCCAACCTTTTCCCGGATATACTTGTATGGTAATTATTTATTCCTGTAAAAAGTCCGCCGGGTGAACGATAGTCTTTAATAATTCCAATCTCTTTCGGTGCTGCTACACCAGCAAAAATAACGGGAATATTAATGTTGTTTTTTTCTAGCTTTTCTTTCACTGCTAATGTTTCTACTCCGCCAAGTGTAACGATTAATGTCGGTTTATTTTTAATTAACTTATCTATTTCCGTGCGTAATTTTGTTTCATTATCATTTGCATTGATGACAACAAATTTGATTGTCTTCTCATCATAGCCGAGATCCTTCAACCCATTCTTTAAACCCGTCAGCTTTTCTACTCTGCTTTCACCGATCATAATAACACCTATTTTAATAAGAGGCTGTTCACGCTGACTTAATAAGTTATTGAAAAGAATCGTAAGAGTAATAACGAGCAAAATAAAAAAATACCATTTTGTTTTCATATGTTAGAACCACCCCCCTCTTCACTATACAGAAACAAAGCACTAAATTATGAAATGAAAAAGGATAATTATATGAATTTTCATTGATGAACTATCTATACTTTATTTTTGGAAACGAGTAAGGCTGTCGCGAAAGTCATTTTTCTATGACCTTCACGACAGCCTCTAAAGAATCTATATTTTAAACGTATGAACGGCATCCTTAAGCTCTTCTGCCAATTCGCTTAAGCTTTGGGAAACGGCAAATACTTCTTGCATCGAAGCACTTTGCTCTTCAGTTGCAGAAGCAACATTTTGCGCAGAATCTGACGTGCTATGAATCTTATGCGTAATTTCATTAAGTGAAGTTAAAATTTGCTCTGTTCCCTGCTCCATTTCCTGAGCGACATGAGAAACATGACTAATTTGATTATCAACGATTTGGATAGATTCATTGATTTTTCTAAAAGAATCCTCGGCCGTTGTGGCAAGCTCTAGCCCTTCATTGATTGCTAATCTTCCATTTTCCATTGAGCTGGCAGACTGTTCGATATCTCCTTGAATGCCAAAAATTAATTCTCTTATCTGATTAGCCGATTGATTCGATTGCTCAGCAAGCTTCCTAACCTCATCAGCAACAACGGCAAATCCGCGTCCTTGATCACCCGCTCTTGCTGCTTCAATCGCAGCATTTAGAGCAAGAAGGTTCGTCTGCTCAGAAATATCTGTAATCATACTAATGATTTTCCCAATTTCCCGCGATTTTTCATGTAAATGATCGATATAATTTGAAGTTAGTTCCGTCATTTGATCGATCGTTTCAACTTGCTTTCTTGTTTTTCCGACAACTTCAATTCCTTGCTTCGCATCCTGCAAATTGGCAGCTGTTGAATTATGCACTTCTTGTGAACTAGCGGAAATTTGTCTGATCCCTGTGGTCATTTGACTAACGATTTTATTTAAATCATCAGTGAAAGTAACTTGTTCATTTGTGGCGCTAGCTACTTCCTGCAAAGAATTGGAGATCAGATCACTAGCTCTCGTTGTTTCCTCTGAACTCGCATAAAGCTCTTCTGATGTAGCAGCGACAGTTTCCGCAGATTCTCTCATCCTATGTACGAGACTAACAAGACCAAGCCTCATCTTTTCATAGCTTTTTGCAAGTGAAGAAATTTCATCTCCTGTTGGATCTTTAACAATATAAGTAAAATCGCCATCT
Source organism: Bacillota bacterium (assembly GCA_023389895.1). Taxonomy (GTDB): domain Bacteria; phylum Bacillota; class Bacilli; order Bacillales; family Cytobacillaceae; genus Cytobacillus. Next base: position 7,234 of record JAEWDX010000204.1, on the reverse strand, counting down.
CCAGCATGTTCGAGTGCACTGTTTAATTTCAAAAGTCGATTTTTTATTCCATTTGAAAAAGTAATAATAATAATAACCGAAATCAGTATTAGAACAACGAAGGTAATAATCAGAGCTGTATTCACTTGTTTCATGGCAATATCAACCATCTTAATCGGAGCACCAACATACCACATTCCAATAATGGAGCCGCCTTTATCTTTTATCGGCTGATAAGCTGTCTGATAAAGATGACCGACTACATTTGCTTCCCCGTAAAAATCCCCCCCTTTTACTAGTGTGTGATTTATCACCTCGTCACTAGCTTTCGTGCCAATTGCCCTCTTCCCATCGGAAGCGATTACATTTGTTATAACCCTTGTATCCCCTAGAAAAATTGTCACGGTTCCATTCGTTAGTTCCCCGATATAATCGACCATTTCTTCATTATCATTAACGAGTGTAGAACCTTTATAAAGCTTATCTTCCTTCACATTCCAGTCACCAGGAAATTCCTTATCAAGAGCGATATATCCTAGCTGTAAATCCCCTTTCGCCTTCTCAGTTGCTGTTGCCTTAATCGCATCAGATACAACTATATTTAAAATTACGGAAATAATAATTGAAAATAATAGTAATAAAAAAACAACAAGGATATTGAACTTTGTCCCTAAACGCAATGCTTGTAATCTTCTCACGTAACCATCCCTCCTACTATGAAGATTCTACAAGATTTAACGATATTAACAACGATAATGATGTGAAGTTCACAAAAATTTCGTTTTTTATTACTAATCACCATAAATGAAGTAGCAATAGGATTATTTACGTTTTATTGAATATACAGGTTCTCCGGGACATCATTGTGATTTTTTAAGGCTGAAGCAATAGAACAGTTAGAACCTTCGAAATATTACTAGTACACAACTGTGACATAAGTTGTCTTCACAGCAAGATTTAAGCTTGGGAAGATTTATAGGTTTTCAATCGCTTCATTAATGGCTAAAATAATAATGATAAATAAAACTTTTGATTTAACAGTCTCGAAGGAGTACGACATGAGAGAAATCAGTATTGAAAAATTTATAAGCATGAAAAAGGTAATTCCAATTGACGTCCGATCACCAGAGGAATTTAATGATTATCGAATCCCAGGTGCGGTTAATATCCCTCTGTTTTCGGATGAGGAACGTGCTGAGATTGGAACAATCTATAAACAAATCGGCTCAGAAGAAGCGAAGTGGAGGGCAATGGAAATTGTTTCACCGAAAATCCCCTCCATCCTTGGACAAATAAGAGAAATACAAAAGGAGCATTTGCAGCCTGTCATTTACTGCTGGCGTGGGGGAATGCGAAGTAAAGCAGTCGCAACCTTTCTATCATTTTCAGGGCTTTCCATCCCCCGTTTAATTGGCGGATATCGAGCTTATCGACAATACATTTTAGAAAAAATTCCTACTATCATCCCACCTCAAGCAATTACGCTTCACGGAATGACAGGTGTTGGGAAAACAGAGATTTTACTTAAATTAAAGGAAAAAGGGTTTCCAATTATTGATTTAGAAGGACTTGCCAATCATCGTGGATCTATCTTTGGAACATTTGGATTATCGACTGGAAATAACCAGAAAACATTTGATGCCCTGCTTTTTCAAGCTTTAACCGAAATTAAAGGAGCGGTATTTTTCATTGTCGAAGCTGAAAGCAAACGAATAGGTAAAGTAGTGCAGCCTGACGAGCTATTTAATACGAAGCTTCAAGGGATAAACATTAATCTTCAAGCTCCGATGTCTTCACGGGTTGCACGCATTTATCAGGAGTATGTAGAAACATTTTTTCAGGAGGAATGGTTTCGGGAAAAGGCGGACAATAACTTAAGCTTCATCAAAAAACGAATGAAGGATACGAACATAATTGCCACTCTTGAAGATGCGCTCTTAGACGAAAACTATGAATTATTTATCCAGATTCTATTGGAGGACTACTATGACCCTCGCTATTCATATAAGCAGCAAGAATATGCAGCACCATTCTATCATATTGATGCAGAAAACATCGATAAAGCGGTTGAAGAGATAATCGGCATCATTGCGACTGAGAAAAGTCAAACAAACAGTCGATCATAAAAAAATATATTTATTTTTTAAAACGAAGCTGAATATTTATGTTAAAATATTTATAACTTTTCAAAAATGTTCTTAATATGGAACTTCTTTATTGATATTGTTATAATAAATGGAGATTATAACAATGGCGGGACGCTTTAGTCGACCAGCTCGTTAAACTGCGATAAAACTAGATATTAGGATAAGGTGTGTGAGATTGGATGATCGGTGAACGTGTGAAACTACTTCGTAAAGAAAAGAAAATGTCGTTATCCGAGCTTGCAGAACAAGCTGGCGTAGCTAAATCATATTTAAGTTCACTTGAACGAAATCTACAAACAAATCCTTCAATACAATTTCTTGAAAAAATTGCTGTTGTCTTAAATGTACCAGTCGATCATTTAATCTATGAACAACCGAATACAGAAGAATTAGATTCAGATTGGATTAAGATTGTCGAGGAAGCAATGAATTCAGGAGTATCGAAGGAGCAATTCAAAGAGTTTCTAGAATTTAATAAATGGAGAATTGATCATAATAAATAATGAGGCAACCCGATAAGTGGTATTTCTGCCTAAAACTTTTCAAAACCAAAGAATGCTATTAAGGCAACATTCTTTGGTTTTTATTTTACATGATATCAGTAATCGTGATGGGAATGAGATGGAGAAACTCTGTTATTCAGTCACGCATTAGCACTAATTATGGATGGGAAGCTTTATAGATGTACAAAAAAAGTATCCCTCAGAAAAGGTTCCAAGAAATACTTCATCATTTTTCCCTCATTTATCTTCCCTCTACAAACAACTTTCTATTATTCAAAAAAAATTTTCTTATTTCATCCAATTGAATCCCAATATCTTTGGCTTCCATGATTAGCTGCAACCACTCATTATCCAATTCCTCACTGTAAATCGGTTTATTTTCAACCATAGCCTATCCCCCTAAAAACACATATTGCATTCTAGGAAGGTAAAGCAATCTACATTCTATTGCCATCACGTTCTCTCCCTATTTTATGAATTGTGCTTATTCTTATGTAGGTATTTCATTTATTGTAATTATTTTACTTAGTTTTATAAGGTTATTGTGTTACTTTTTGTCTGCTCCCAAAATGTACAAGCCCAATTATTCTTCCAATATTCGACACAGCTCAACAGCTTGAATAAAAAAACTAGTCAAATTTACATTCATTAATGCTTCATTCCTTCATATCATTGAGGAATCTCCATCATTTTTGCTGAAAATCGTCGAATACTTTTTAAGGTATCTCATTCCTTTTCACTTCGACTATTCGTGATTCATCAGGATGATTACGATTAATTAAAAATTTTCGAATATCCTTTTTTTCAATTCCTAAATTTTTTGCTTCGATTATGAGCTGCAACCATTCTATATCCATTTTAGAATTATTTGCTTCAACGAACACATTGTCCCCTCCCTTCTATTACTTGAAACTGCCATTATACTTATGATTGTATCTCTCGATTTTTTTTCGGAATGGTAGTGCATTAATTTGAATTCTTTCCATCGTCATAGCGTCAAAGAAGGGGTAAAGTGTCAAGTCATTTCCGCATACTGGACAGAGCCAATCGCCAATTTCACTACTACTAAATGAAGGACGGTTACAACGATCACAATTTTTCTGGTACATTATGCACCACCTTTATGAATTTCATCGTTCTTATTAACGAACTTCCAAATCGAGTATAGTCCATGAGAATTATTTTTAAAAATTCTAAATTCGGCTATTTTTTCGCTATAAAGAACATTTCCCTCTTCTTTTCTTTCGATATCTTCATATATCTCATTGTTTTGTATTTTTTATTGAACACTTTGTTCGTTATAATGAAAATACGTAATCTAAATGGAGAGGAAAAAATACATGGTTGGAAATCGAATAAAGCGATTGAGGCTAGAAAAGGGGTTATCCATTAATGAGCTCTCTGAAAAAGCCGGGGTATCAAAATCATATTTAAGCTATATAGAAAGAGGCATTCAACAGAATCCATCCCTACATGTTCTTTCACGATTAGCTGAAACGCTAGATACACATGTTGAGGATTTATTAGAGCAGCATAAAAAAAGAAAAACTGTAAACGCTGACAAACTAAATATTGATAAAGAATGGGTTCAGTTAGTGCATGATGCAATTCAACAAGGTTTTACAAAAGAGGATTTTAGCTATTATTTAGATTTTGTTAAATTTAAGAATCGGAAAGAGAATATAGACTGAAGATTAAATACTATAGAGTTGAAATGGAAATTTTACATATAAAAAAGCCAAGCTGTCCTGCAAATTTTTGCAGAGGACGAACTTGGCTTATATGAAAGGAATTATTTTATTTTTTTATGAAGAACTGCGGCAATTCTTGCCCCTACTACTGCATTATGCTTGACGAGGGCAATATTAGCAGTTAAGCTTTTTCCTTCAGTCAGTTCCTTCACTTTTCCTAGTAAGAATGGAGTCACCTTTTTACCAGTAATCTGCTGCTCGTTTGCTTCTTTCAAGGCAGCTCCAATAATATTCTTAATGAAGCTTTCTTCCAATGCATCTTTTTCAGGAATAGGATTCGCAATGACAATGCCTCCATCAAGACCTAGATCCCATTTTGTCCGAATTAATGCTGCTGCTTCATCAGTTGTATCAACGCGATGACTTACATTAAATGGACTTGTTCTTGTATAAAATGCAGGTAAAGCATCTGTTTCATAGCCGACAACGGGAACTCCATATGTTTCAAGATATTCTAAAGTTAAGCCAATATCAAGAATGGATTTCGCACCAGCACACACAACAGCAACTTTTGTTTTTGCAAGCTCCTGTAAGTCTGCTGATATATCCATCGTTGTTTCTGCACCACGGTGCACGCCACCAATTCCACCTGTAACAAATACTTCTATTCCAGCAAGTTCAGCACAAATCATTGTAGCAGCAACAGTAGTCGCACCGTTTTTCCCCTTTGAAATTATATAAGGAAGGTCTCGTCTGCTTGCCTTTTCAATGTCCTTGCTCGTCGCTAGAAATTCTAATTCTTCATCGGATATTCCAATTTTTATCTTTCCATTTAAAATCGCGATCGTAGCAGGAACAGCCCCATTATCACGAATAATTTGTTCTACTTCCTTCGCTGTTTGCACATTTTGTGGGTAGGGCATTCCATGGGAAATGATCGTTGATTCTAGTGCTACAATCGGTTTATTCGCTTTTTTCGCTTCTAATACTTCAACTGAATATTGGATGAAATTTTCTAACATGATGTTTTTCGTCTCCTTATTATTTAAAAGTATTGTTGAATGATCTCTTTTAATTTACTTTCTTCTAAGTTTGGATTTACTGTCGATTGTGATTGAAGCGTTAGTGCTGAACATGCGATGCCCATTTTGCAAGCCTCGGCAGTAGTTAAACCTAATCGATAAGCGAACATCGTTCCCGCAACAAGTGAATCTCCTGCACCTGTTACATCAACTACATGAACTTTTGGTGGAAGAAGGACGCCGCTTTCTTCCTCTGTAACATAAATTAATCCTTTATCCCCTTTTGTAATGACAACCTTTTCGACACCTTTCAGCTTAATTAATTCAGCCGCCCTAAAAAAATCTTCCTCTCCATGGATTTCTATCCCTGATAAGGCAGAAGCCTCATCTTGATTAGCAATCAACCATGTGACCCCATGAAGCTTTTTAGGCAGTTTTTTTATTTTTGGTGCGGAAACAGGTGTAATACAAAGTGAAATGTTTTCTTCACGACAGCGAAAAATAACCTGCTCTAATACTTCTGCTGGGAAGTTTGTATCCATGACGATCATTCCAGCTGATGCTGCATATCCCCATTTTTTCTCAATAAATGAACGATCAATCGTATCATAAATGGACATATCTGCAAGAGCAATTGCTAACTCACCGTTCGGATCAAGGACAGCAGTATACGTACCAGTCGCCATATTGGGCGAAATCTGTGAAGGGCTAATATCAACGTATGACTTTGTATAATCTAAAAGCCACTCGCCTCCATTATCTTCACCGACCATCGTCATAAGCGAAACATCTACCCCAAGTCGCCCCAAATTCTCAGCAATATTACGAGCAACGCCTCCACAGGATTGACTACTTTCTGCAGGATTAGAAGTTCCATATTGAAGTTGATTCAATACTTGAATTTTCCGATCAATATTTGCTCCACCAATACAAAGAATCTCTGTACTTTTAGGGAGTACATAGGCTCTGCCTAATAATTTCCCACCCTTCGTTAAAGAGGAGATATAGCCAGCAACGGCTGAGCGTGACAAGCCTGTCTTTTCAGCTAAATCAATCTGTAAAATAAACGGATCTTCTTTTATCAGCTGTAAAATTAACTGTTCTTTCTCATTCATAAAGTTTCAGTCCTAACATAGATCAATGATTAAAACTTATGTTTATATAATAAACTTTTGTTTGGAAATAAGCAAGTTTTTCATTTTTAACAGTTCTATTGCTACAAATCAACAACATAGCCTATTTCGAAAACCAAATGTTTGTAAATATGTAACAATTATCAAGCAAATCTCACTCTTCCCCCTTAATTTTTTCACTATTTAATCACATTTATTCAGTAAACTACTATTGTTACATTGAAAAATATAATGGGGGTAAAGGGGAATGAAGAAATTTCGTTTATTAATTTTTAGTGCACTGTTTATTTTCGTATTGTCCGCTTGTGGTAGTAATTCTGCAGATGAAACAGGTGACAAGCAAACTAATAGTGGACAAGTCGAAACTGAAACAACGAATCCAGATCAAGCTGAAGCAGATAAGAATACAAGCACTAGTCCAATCGAAGCAACGAAGGAGCATGTTTGTGCTTTCTGTGACATGGAAGTTTATACAAAGGACGAAGACATGGGTGTTTTTACTGCACAAGCGATTGACTCTGAAGGAAACAATCTCTTTTTCGATGATTCTGGCTGTCTTTTAAACTATGAAAGAAAAACTGATGAAGCATTGAAAGAAATGTGGGTTCGTGATTATATAACACATGAATGGGTTAGTGCGAAAGAAACGTTTCCTGTACATGCTGATATGAAAACACCAATGAAATACGGTTATTCTTTCTTTGAAACAGAAGAAGAAGCAGATAAATTTGTAAGTGAAAATGCCGATATCAATGCTGC
>JAEWDX010000181.1 GCA_023389895.1 Bacillota bacterium | reverse complement strand
CATTGATTGTCAAATCACCCGTAATATCATCTCGATAGGCAATTCCAAGTCTATTTCCTCTTGAATCGCCTTTGAAATAACGGGTTGTAAATTGAAAATAGTGATCCGCCTTCCGATCGATATTTATTTTCGAGAAAAATTCTGCTAAATAAAGGCCAGCATTTTTTCCATTATTCGGTTCCATTCCATGTGCTGAAACTCCTTCAACTTCAAGAATTAGTTCTCCATTATCAATATAGCAGTTCCCTTTTAGTTCATTTCCCTTTAAAAAGTCATGATAATTCTGAACGAGTTCACTAGGATCGATATTCACCGCAAGCTTAGCTCTTGCGAAATCAGGAACCATATTGTAGCGTCTCCCTGCTTGAAAAGATAGTACTTCTATTTGAGCATCTGTACCACTTTCTTGAATGATATCCTTTTGGACAAGATCAAAATCAGAAATCCCTTTTTCTGCGTATATGATCGGAAAATCTGCATCAGGTGCAAATCCCATTGTCGGCATTTCCTCATGGGCAAAATAATGCTCAACACAGCGCCAATCGCTCTCCTCATCAGTTCCAATAATCATTCTGACTCGTTTATTTAGCGGCAATCCAAGCTCTTTAACAATTTTCATTGCATAGTAGGCAGCCATTGTTGGCCCTTTATCATCAATCGCTCCTCGAGCAAAAATTTTCCCATCACGGATTTCAGCACCGTACGGATCGCTTGTCCAGCCATCCCCTTCTGGTACGACATCAACATGGCAAAGAATTCCGACAATCTCTTCTCCCTGTCCAAATTCTAAATGACCTGCTAGATTGCCAACATTTTTCGCAGTAAACCCATCAGCCTCTCCAAGCTCTAGCATAAGGTTTAATGCTTCCTTTACCCCTTTACCTAGCGGAGCATCAACCGTTGCATTTTCTTCATCTAAAACACTTTTTATTTTAAGAAGCTTCTTTGTATCCTCGATTAAAGCTTCTTTTCTTTTTTCAACCTCTTGTTGCCAATCAATTGTACTCACTCTGTTTCCTCCTCTAAAAAAACTAAATTCAATTGAAGAATCATTTTCATTATATCAACTAATAAATTCATATGGAAATGTCATGAAGCCAAAAAGCAAACACTTAAACCGACATTTCCAAAGAACAAGGAAGGCCTCGTCAGCGAGCCATCGTACGACAAATGAGAAGTGGCATATTTAATAGCTAATCCATTATTCCGTTATCATTTTTGATAAACCGCTAATCTCACTTCCAAATATGAATAAAGCAAGAAGCCGTTTGTAACTAATAGACAAAGAATAATTGCAGCTAATATAATCAATGCGAAAACAGTCCTTTTCCTCGCAGAAAAATAGAACGGTAATTCACTGTATTTCTTACCAATTGGGTTTGAAGTCATAATCTTATTCCAAACGAGTAAAAGCCATAAACGCATCATAAAGAGAAACCCGATGGAAACTACGATTTTCATCCATAATGGAGGAAGAACGACAATCGCCGCAGTCGTAGCAAAAATGATTTGAAAAAAACTGGATAAATAATATAAATTTCTTATGAAATTTTTAATAAATAACTCTATAAACCCATTAATCGCAGAGCGATTTTTAAATATTCGTTTGGAACGGCGAAATAGTAATGGTCTTTTCCTTTTTGAGACAGCTGGCTTCTCAATTTCATACGAAAAGCTAAAGATTAATCCGATATTTTTGGTTTTTCGTTCCTGTTCGATTTCAATATCATGCTCGATGGATGAAATGTTTTTTATTGCCTTTAAGCTTTGGATGATGGAAACAGTTAGCATTAGAGCTCCACATAAATAGACAACGATGAATAAACCTTTTTCCCAAAAAATATAAATTAGTTCACTAAACAAGCCAAATGCGATAAATATAAAGAGGCTGACTACAATTTTCTTAAACTTTTGCTCTATTTTTCGTAAATAATATAATACGAGCATAATACTTGTTTTCAACGCAATAAAATAGAAAAGAATTGAAAGGATCTGCTGCCAGCTAAGAATAAAATGATTACTCAAAAACGGTAATAACACTAAGAATATGATTACAATATGTAATCCTTGCATAAAAACAGAATAAGCATAGCCAAATTTCCTCATTCCTAGAAAAACGCTTGTATTTTTCACAAAAAATATTTTATCTGCTTCCTGTACATAAGTCCTAAACGAGCCTTGCCATAAGAGCAAATAAATTAAAATAAAGAAGAACAACAATGGTATTGGTTCAATCCAGCTAGGAATTGCTAACCACCAAGACCGATAGATGAAAATAAATGCGATACTAGCAGGAATAATTAAATAAAGAATAATTGTCCAATCTGCAATACTGCGAATAACCCCATATTGATATTTCCATTCTCTCCAGATTCGATTCAAACATATTTTTCGACTATTCATTTGCATGACCTTCCGCAATCAAATGATAGCAGTCATATAGCGAACCATTAGGCAGCTTACATTGTTCCCGAATTTCTTCTAACGTTCCCGCTGCATGAAGACACCCATTATGAATAATTAAAAAGCGATCACATACTTTTTCAGCTGTATCCAAAACATGGGTTGACATGAGGATGCCAGCCCCTCGTGCCTTCTCCTCCTGAATCGATTCTAGAAAAAGCTTCATCGCATTTGGATCTAGACCAATGAAAGGCTCATCAATAATATAAATATTCGGATTTGTAATCATAGATAAAATAAGCATCGCCTTCTGTTGCATGCCTTTAGAATATTTATCTGGAAATTCATGTGCATGATCGGCAAGCTTGTATTTTTCGAGTAATGCTGTTGCTTGCTGAACATATGTCTCGTCATTCAACTGTTCTACGGCAGCAATAAAATCAAGATGCTCCCATAATGTAAGATTATCATAGAAAATTGGTCTTTCTGGAATATATGAATAATGGGTTCCAAATTGAAATTCTACGTTTCCTTTATAATGCTCTAACAAGCCAATTATCGTTTTAATCGTTGTGCTTTTCCCTGCACCATTTGGTCCGATTAACCCAATAAGCTCTCCTTCTTGAATGTTGAACTGAATATTGTTAATAATTGGGTTATCCCGTTCATAGCCAGCTTCTTCAATATTTACATTTAATAATGTCATCCTTTTCCTCCTCCTTGCTAATAATACGAATAAAAAATTAAAAAGATTTACTTTTTTAAAAAATCCCCCTAGGAAGCATTTATAGATTTCCCCTGATATAAACCAAGTCGTATTCTTAATAGAATATAAGAATGAATATTTGTTTAAGAAGGTAACATTTATACAGTACGTATAAAAACACAAATTTTCTACCACGCTCCCGCTTGATAGTCTCCACAAAAAAACAAGCCATTCAGAAAATATCTAATTGGCTTGTCCTTATCATTATTTCCGCATCTCCGATAACGTTTGAAACTTATTAATATCCGTCTGTAACCCTTGTGCTAAATTCGCAAGCTGTGTTGAGGCATCTGCCATTTCACCCATTACTGCTGATTGCTCTTCTGTAATCGCCGATACACTTAATGTGTGATCGTTCGATGCCGATGCATAGCCGCGAAGCTCGCTTACAATCGATGAGATAGATTGAAGCTCTGAGAATACTCGTGTTGTTGCTACATTCGTTTCATCGATCATGTCTTTTAAATTATTAACGGAGCCTTCAATTTCTAGGAAAATAGCTCCTGTTTCTTGTACAGAGTCAATTCCTACTTCGGCAATTTTTCGACTTTCACCCATCATCGTTACCGCTGTTTCGATTTCTCCTTGAATATTTTGTACCATCACTGCAATTTCCTTCGAAGTATTTCCTGTTTGCTCAGCTAGCTTTCGTACTTCATCAGCTACTACGGCAAAGCCTTTTCCAGATTCACCTGCGCGAGCTGCTTCGATTGCTGCGTTTAATGATAGTAGGTTAGTCTGATCAGAAATTTTTGAGATAAGCTTACTCATCATTTCGATCTTTTGTGATTCATCCCTCAATTTTTCGACAAGCTCAGCACTTGATTCTACTTGCTTGTGTAAGCTCATAATTTCCGAAATAAATTCCTGTATTTGCGTTGCTCCTTTAGTCGCAGACTGTACGGTTAAAATAGAACTATCGACAACTGTTTGCAATGTCTCTGAGAATTTTTCCATATTTGCTGTAATGTTTGTCGTTAAGCTATTTAAATGCTCATTCTTTTCATATTGACTTGAGCTCGTTTCCGTCATTTCTGTCATTGAGGTTGCGATACTCGTAATTGATGTGTGCACTTCGTTGACGCTCGCAGTTAACTCTTCAGAGGTTGCTGCAACAGTCTCTGAGCTAACGTGAATATTGTTAATAATTATACCGAGTGAATCTAATGTTTCGTTGTATGATTTAGCCATTTCACCGAATTCATCTGTTGAGTGGACCGACATTTTCTTCGTTAAATCTCCTGTAGATAAAACATTTAAATGCTCTTTTAACTCGGTAACACCGCGTGTAATGTATCGATTAATCGCGAAAATAATCCCCACCATAATAACTAATAAAATTGCGCTTGAAATAATTTGCTGTGTTACAGATTTTTTTAATGGTGCATACATTTCCTTTTCCGATGCTAAAAGTACTACCTTCCACGGCATTCCTTCTACTTTTTTGTAGTCAACTAAATACGGAGTACCATCAATTTTCACATTAAAATTTCCTTCTTCATCTGAAATTTGATCAATCGGAATAGATAAATATTCTTGCATCGTCAAATTATTTACAACATTTGGGTCTGGATGCGTTAAAAAATTCCCTTCATTATCAACTAAAAACGCATATCCGCTTTCGCCAATTTTTACGTCTGAAACGATTTCTTGAATTGAGTCTAATACATAGTCTCCAGAAATTACGCCGACTACTTTATCATCCTGTATTATTTGGATGGCTGCGGAAATAAATGTTTTCTTTAGTTCATCATCATAATATAACGATGTATAAAGAACCTCATTGGCACCTATACCCAACTTATACCAATCTATGCCTGGATAATGATATTTTGGGTCCTCATAAACTTGCGTATAAATAATTTCATTACCTTCCTTATACGCATATGGTCCAAAATATTCATCAAGGACATCAAGTTCATACCAAAAACCCATACCGAATGTTTCCTTGTTAATTGGAAGGATTCTTTCGATATATGCTTTTACTTCTTTACGCGTCATTAAATCGCCTTTTGCTTCAAATGCTGCTTTTGCTGTCAATAAAAGCTCTGAATGGAGAGCAAGCTTGCTATTTACTAATTTCAATGTGGCATCTAAGCTCAATGCCATTTCATTTTCTACTGCTTGCTCCATGTCCTTCGAGCTGTTTAAGTAACTAATCCCAGTAATAATTGTTAAGAAAAAAGTAGTAATTACAATAATGATGCCAACTTTGTATTTGATTTTTAAATTATCAAATAATCGTTTCATAGAACCTCCTTTAGGTAGATCATACTATACTGGATTCTTAATTAAGACTTTCATAAACTGCTATGTACCTACATAAATTATACAAATGAACCGCTAAAATTACTATTTGTTTTTTTGTGCTTTATCTTAAGGTAATAGCCTGAACAAAAAAGAAACAAAAAATAATACGATGAAATTTTCAATTATTAATTTAATGTAAATTTGGCAATAAAGTAGAAATTATCTAATAATAAGGTTACAATGGGTACAAGAAAATGATTTTAAAACCTGCTGAAAATTGTAAAGGAGATGGCTGCGGAAAAGAAAACTACAAAAGCTTGAAGAATTTATTTCTTCATTGATGCTGTCAGTTGCAGAATTGCCATTGGTTTGAAAAAAGGATAGGGAGTGTTTTTTTGAAACCTTCAACTAACCGGATGTTAAACCGTATCAAATCCGTCTACATTTTTATCAATGATCGCGGAACTGTAACAACAGGAGAGCTTGTAGAGGAATTTGGTATTACTCCTCGCACCATTCAACGAGATTTAAATGTTCTTGTGTACAATGATTTAGTGAAAAGCCCTAGTCGTGGAAAATGGACAACGACTAATAAAAAGGTAAAAGTATCATCCTAATAAGGGACCTATGTATAGAAAGTGATACTCTATCATTAGGAATCTTCTAGTACTTTCGATCGTAAATTCTGACTTAAACGTCATAACAGAGTAGACTAATTATCGTGCCGGTTCAACTATATTGGCACTATCTAAAAGTCCATTTAAGAATTGCTCAAACTAAAAGCCCAAGAGTGTTGTGAATCCATCAACATTCTTGGGTTTTCCTTTAAAGCATATTGCTTTTTTGAATGATTACCAACGCTGCGTGACTGAATTACAGGATTTCTCTTCCTCTGGCACGATTCCGTTCTGGCTAATAAACTACTTTGCGGAAGGTTCAGTTCAAGCGCTTTTTATACTTCGTATTCAAGCAGTTGAGTAATTTCCTCATCCGTTAGCTCACGATACTCACCGAGCTCCAATGATTCATCCAGCTGTAATGAACCCATCGATACTCTTTGCAAATATATGACTCGTTTTCCGACTGCCTCAAACATTCTTTTTACTTGATGAAATTTCCCCTCAGTTATTGTCAGCTCAATATCTGATGTAAGACCTGATTTTATAATCTTCAGATCCCCTGGCTTTGTTTTATAGCCATCATCTAAAGTAACGCCTTCGCTAAAAGCGAGAACATCTTCTTCCGTCACTTCACTATTAATTACGGCAAAATAGGTCTTCGGTACATGCTTTTTTGGTGACAAGAGCCGATGGGCTAACTGTCCATCATTTGTCAGTAGCAGTAAACCTTCTGTATCCTTATCAAGCCTGCCAACAGGGAATGGCGAGAATATAAGATCGTCCATTTCCAATAAATCTAAAACAGTCTGATGCTGTGAGTCCTCTGTTGCCGAAATGACATCTTGAGGCTTATTAAGCATTAAATAAATAAACTTTTTATATTCGACCTTTTCTCCATTAATGGTAACAATATCCTTCTCAGGATCGACATGCTGCTTTGCATCCTTTATTTTTTGCTGATTAATCTCTACTGCGCCATCCTTTAACAGCTTCTTTACATCTTTTCGGCTGCCAAAGCCTAAGTTTGCGAGCATCTTATCGATTCTCATGCCATCACCTCCAGGGTCAAAAAACACCATTACGCTTTCAATCTTAATTTTTTCATTGCACGAGCAACCTTATCTCCTAACAAAATATTAACTAGTCTTGATTTATAGCTTAAATAGAAATAAATCACGACGCCAACGACCGCACAGATGACGACAAGCAATAAACTTGAGAATTTTTCCGCCGGTGATAAAAATAGTGTAAGAAGTTTATAAACAATACCAGTACCAATAAACATTGCAGAGGTAAATAATCCAATAAGCAAGCTTCTTCTAAGGACAAGCTTAAACGGATACTCGGCAAATTTTTTGATCACATATAAATTTATGGAGATTGCTGCAATATAGCCAATGGCTGTCGCAACAATTGCCCCTTCTGTTTCCATAAGCTTGATTAGTGGAATATTTAAGCTCAATTTTACTAATAATCCAAGAAGTAAGCTTAATACAGTAAATCGTTGCTCATTAATTCCTTGTAAAATCGCTGCTGTTACTAGGAAATAAGCAAATAATACTGCCACTGGAGCATATGTGCTTAAAACTTCTGTTCCTAATTCACTATGTTCATAAAATAATGTAAAAATCGGTTCCGCTAGCATTGATAATCCAACAACCGCTGGGAGTGTCAAAAATAGTACAACCTGGAATGCTTGATTCAATTGTTGATTTAAGCTAGCTCGATCCCCATCAACAAATGCTTTTGTAATCGATGGGACTAAAGTTAAAGAAAATGCGGTAGCTAATGAAACAGGAATAATAACGAGCTTATGCGTCTGCATTGTAATAACAGCAAAGGCAGCTTCAGCACCATCATAATCATAGCCGATCGAAGTCATCGCTCCTATAAATGTAAACTGATCAACAAATTGGAATAGTGGATTTGCAATTCCCACAAAAACAAATGGAGCAGCATAAATAACGATTTCTTTATACATATCCTTAAGGGAGATATCCATTGTTCCTTTATCATGCAACAGTAATTCATTTAAGAAAGATTTTCGTTTATACCAATACATAATTAAACATATTAAACCACCAATTGCACCAATAAAAGCAGCAAAGGTCGCAACACTAACAGCTTGGGTAATCGTTCCATTCATGAAATGTAAAACAACATATGCACCCGCAAGCACAAAGGTAATGCGTACAATTTGCTCAATTACTTGAGATACTGCGGATGGTCCCATTGATTGATGCCCCTGAAAAAAGCCGCGGATTAAACTCATAACTGGAACAACAATAAGGGCAAAACTCACAGCCCTAATAACAGTCGTTACATCCTTAATGTTTGCCTCAGCATCAGAATGTGTACTCAATTCAGCAATAAATGGGGCAAGAAAATATAATATGAGGAAAGACACAAATCCAGTACACATCATGATGACTAGACCGGATTTAAAAAGCTTTCTCCCAACTGCATACTCCTCAAGAGCATTATATTTAGAAACATATTTGGAAACAGCAAGCGGTATCCCTGCTGTCGCAATACTGATAAAAATTGTATACGGGATATAAGAGAAAGTATAAAGAGCCTGCCCTTTACTCCCAACAATATGGTAAAAAGGAATAACATAAAAAAGTCCTAGCACTTTTGAGATGATCGTGCCCAATGTTAATATAAACGTACCTCTTAAAAGCTTTGATGACATAGATCCACGCCCTATATAATAAATTCATCAAGATTGAAAATGATCTTATTTGCTGCAAAAAATAAGGATTTAGAAACACTCAAGAAATTATTTTAACATATTTAATGGAATTAACATGCATCTAAAGCTTATAGGAGATTTGACACCTATGTATAGTGTACACGACCTTCCCTCATATACGAACAACCATTAAGCCCATTTTTTAGTCACACTATATGTAGTTTACTCTTTCTTACTAGGAATTTCTACCCATAAAATATACTAACTATTTTGGAGCAATTAAGACACCTATTTTTGTAAAAATGACAAAGTTGTTACATAGAATATACGAATTATCTATAAGTGCGATATGGAATGATAGATTTTAGCTATACTTATTGAATGGCATTAAGTCCTATGATAGCCATTTTAATGGATATGTTTTTTTACAATAGGGAGGAACAAAAGTGAGAGCAAATAAAATGAAATTAACATCATTGTTTTCGATTATTATTCTTGCAATGATGCTATCTGTGGCATGTTCAAATAACAATGCTAGCACTGACGCTTCAGAGTCAGGCGTAAAAACAATGACGGGTGAAGAACTTGTCAAGAAAAATGCCGGAAAAGAAAAGGATAACGTCCTTATTATTGATGTTCGTTCATCTGAAGAATATAAGGCAGGACATATTCAAAACGCAATTAATATTTTTGTTGATGATGTAGAAGGAAAATTAAATGAAATTGAAGATTTCAAAGACAAACCAGTTATTGTTTACTGTAATACAGGAAATAAGAGTGGACAAGCAGCAGAAATTCTAGTGAAGAATGGATTCAATGATGTTACAAATGCTGCTGGAGTAAAGGATTTCGATTACGAGCTCGTGCATTATAGTGATATTAGAGGGGTAGAATTCCAAAAATTAATTGACGAAGATAAAGATATCGTTCTAGTAGATGTTCGACCTGAAAAGCAAGTTAAAGAAGAAGGAATGATTGAGGGAGCCATTAATGTTCCGTTTGATGCAGTAGAAGCTAATCTTGATAAATTGCCAAAAGATAAAACAATAGCATTATATTGCAATACCGGAACAAAAAGTGCTGAAGTAGCTAAGGAATTAGATGAGCTTGGATATGAAAATGTTATTAACTCCATTAAAGGTGTAAAAGAACACTCATTTTCTTTAGTAAAATAATAATAATAATTTCTGATATAAAAAACCAAAGGATTTTACAGCCTCCTTTGGTTTTTATTTTTTCATCTTATAAAAATCTTTAGTTTATTTTTATCCAATTATTTTCGATTGGAATTCCAGCATCCTTTATTGTACGGAAAACAGGGCATCTTTGGCCTACTTTTTCACGTAGCTCCTGAACTTGCTCGTCCGTAGCTGACGTTTTAATATATGCTTCTACATTCACTTTTTCAAAGTATGGCTTTACTTCTAAATTTCCCATTAGTCCACTTGGATCTAATTGACCCTCTACTTTATAAGAAATATCATCAATTTTGATCTTCATTTCTTTTGAGATAATTTGGACCATGACATTTTCACAAGCAACTAATGCTGCTAGCATTGTCGACATTGGATCGGCAGCTGAATCTTTCCCACCGAATGATTCTGGCTCATCTACAATAATTGTATGCTTGCCTGCAGTAGCATCGATTCTCATTCCAGAACCAGTTGCTTCAACATTAAATAATAATTTTTGTCCCAATTTCCTTACCCCTATTCTATTTATTCGCTAATTTCACTTGAGAGCGAAGTTCCAAAGCTGCATCACTCATCACTTTAAGCTTTTGAAAGGCAATTTCATCGCTGTTCATCGGTCTTTGTGCAAATGTACCGAAGCCGCAATCTGGATTTAAATATATCTTTTCTGGCGGAAGAATTTTCAATAATTGATTCACCTTTTTAATAATTTCTTCCTTCGTCTCAATATTCTCTGTTCTTGGGTTTACAACCCCTAAACCAATTTCAACATGAGAAAATTCTTTAATTGCTTCGATTTCTCCTGCTCTTGGTGTCGCATACTCAAGTACAAGCTGATCAATATCGACTCTCGAAAGATACGGAATTAGTGGAAAATATGGGCCTCTTAGAAGAATCGCATCATCTCTGCTCCAATTGCCTCGACAAACATGGATGCCAAATTTCGTCCCTCTTCCACGCATTCCTTCCATCGTGCTATTCATTAATCCAAGGGCAAACTCAATTTCTTCTTCCGCGTCCGCCTTAGCTGTTAAGGCACCACACATGAACGTTCGATTGGCATTTTTCTTCGTAAAGACGAGCTCTGTCAAAACAGGTTCATCGAACTGGACGAAATCAACGCCTTCAGCAATTAAATCCTCCATTTCCTCGCGCAAAACTTTCACAATATCAAGCGCCAAATCTTCCTTAGTCGGATACGCTTCTTGGGATAGCCCCTCTACCCACATCGACCTTGTTAATAAATAGGGTCCTGGGAGTGCTACCTTGATTTTCTTATCAGTATGCTTCTTTAGAAAGCGATAATCATTTAAGGCGAGGGGTTTTTTTCGACTTATTTTACCTGCAGCGGCAGGATTTGATAAGGAGAATGCCGGAACATCGAGCGTGCCAAGAATTTCTTCAAAGCTTGCTTTATCCTCAATGTAATCAAGCAATTCTGAAACCGTTAACATTTTTACATTATGTAAATGCTCCGCAACGAAGGAAATATAATTATCCCTTCTTTGCTCACCATCTGAAACGATATCCATCCCTGCCTCTTCCTGTAAACGAAGGCATTTAATGATCGCTTCATCGGCTACTGCCTGAAACTCTTCTTCAGTCATTCTTCCGGCACGTTTCTCCCTCATTGCCTTTTGAACTTCAACCGCCCTTGGCCAACTGCCGATCACAGTAGTTGGAAATAAGTTCTCATTCATTTTTTCATCCTCCTAATACACAATGGAAAATGTCAATTTAATTTCAACTGCTTTTTTCAAAGTTTGATAGACTGGAGAGCGTTCTAAGCTAATTTGCCAAATTTCTTCTAAAAGACTTTCATCTGCAGATGAGGAGACATAACAAGTTCCAGTGATTTCCTTTAAGCTAGCATCCCCTGTTTGTTCAATTTCAATATGATATAAAATATTATTCACTTCACCTTTAAGTGATAGTTCAATTTGATCGACGATCACATTTCTTCTTGATGCATGAGCTTTAAATCCTACCGTTAAACAAGTTGCTAAAGAAGAAAGTAAATAATCAATGGCACTTGGAGCGTCAACATGTGTTCCGAAATCAGCGGGTTGACCGGAATGGAAGCTATGATTGCGAGCATAAATTCTCGCCTTTAACTCCTTTTCCCCCTGCACACGAACATTCCATTTATAGCCTCTTGCTGCTTCAAGATCTTTTTCTAAATTAGTTGACGCCATTTGGCCTTTACGGACAAAATAACATGTTGTGTTATCACCTGGTTCAGATCCTAAATATTCGTGCTTCACCATTCTGCACCAAGCAGGTAAATCATCCGCAACGGTGCGTTCCCTGCTTCTTATTTCTAAAACCTGACCGTTTTCAAGTGGATTCATATTTTTATTAATAATTAAGAGAAGACCTGAACCACAGTCTAGATCTCCACCATCACAAACGGCATGTGGATGAAACATAATAGCCGCCTCCTTATATAGAAGCTCTTATCTATGAATTAATACGTAATCGACGCTGAGCCTTGTGATAAAAATTCTACTAATCTAGCTCCGCCAACGATTGTTGCTCCATCAATTAAATTATCTTCAGATAGGCCACGTTTTTTGTAGCATGGACTACATACCCAAATCGTTCCACCTGCTTCAATAAATTGATCCATCAATTGCTTAATTGGTGCGAATCCTTCTTCATGGATATCCTCTGCATAGCCTTTTTCAGCTAAACAAGCACCCTCAACATTTAGAAATACAACCGTTTCCTGACCTGATGCGACTGCTGCATTCGCAACGACAAAACCAACTGTTGCTTTATCTGGATCATTTTTTGCTGCTGTAATACTGACTGTAAATTTTCCTGCCATTTTTATTTCCTCCAATTTTTTATAAATAAACTCATTCGTTAAAACGAGGAGTCATTTCCCTTTTTGAATAAAATATTGACTTACATTCCCATCATCAACACGTTTTATAAGTGTGTGATTTTGCAAACGGCACCATGCAGGTAAATCCTCGCGGGCACCCGGATCGTATGAAATGACTTTAATGATTTCTCCATCTTGCATTTTCCTCATCGTTAAAAACAAATTCATAATCAGTTCGCCACACCCTGTTGGGCCTGCGTCATATGTATACTTTTCTGAAATAGATTTTTCCATTTGGCTCCTTCTCCTCTAGAAGAGTTCTCAATTCAATTATAATGAATCATGATCATAAAATACATTCATGCTATCTATATACAAGATGAAGTTGTATCGCTTTTTACGATAACGATAATATTTATTTGAATTGGATGGACCCGTTCACAGTTTATTTTTCTGATTTATTGCTCACACCGTATCAACTCTTTGACCCGTTAGGCAAGATGCATTAAATCGTTTATAATGAACTGAACATGTTAGAAGAATAGTTGGTGATTTGATGAAATATGATGTCATTGTCATTGGTGGCGGACCGTCTGGGTTGATGGCTGCGATTGGGGCAGCGGAGCAAAAAGCAAAAGTACTCCTTATTGATAAGGGCGATAAGCTAGGAAGAAAGCTTGCCATTTCGGGTGGAGGCAGATGCAATGTAACTAACAGGCTACCTGTTGATGAAGTGATTAAACATATTCCTGGAAATGGTCGCTTTCTTTATAGCGCCTTCTCCTTATTTAGCAATGAAGATATTATTGTTTTTTTCGAGAAGCTCGGAATTCCATTAAAGGAAGAGGATCATGGGCGCATGTTTCCT
The DNA here is from genome assembly GCA_023389895.1 of Bacillota bacterium. Taxonomy (GTDB): domain Bacteria; phylum Bacillota; class Bacilli; order Bacillales; family Cytobacillaceae; genus Cytobacillus. The sequence goes on along the minus strand of JAEWDX010000181.1, from coordinate 1,155 downwards.
GTATCGAATCATGCACAATCTGTCGTTGATGCCCTGCTTTCAAGACTGAAACAATTAAAGGTTAAGATTAAAACGAACAGCACGGTTGATAATATTTTTTATCAACATGGCAAAACTCATGTGATTAAACTGAAAAATGGAGAAAGCATGGAAGCAGCTTCCATTGTCGTAGCTGTCGGCGGGAAATCAGTTCCGCATACGGGCTCAACTGGTGACGGGTATGCATGGGCGAAAAAGGCAGGACATACGATTACCGATTTATTTCCTACTGAAGTACCTGTTACTTCAAATGAGGTCTTTATTCGGGAAAAAACATTGCAAGGTTTGTCCTTAAGAAACGTAGCATTAAGTGTGATGAATCCGAAAGGAAAAGCACTCATTACCCATCAAATGGATATGATTTTCACTCATTTTGGAATCAGTGGCCCTGCTGTTTTAAGATGCAGCCAATTTGTTGTAAAAGCAATGAAAAAATGGAATTTACAAGAGGTCAAGATGAGTCTCGATGTGCTTCCTGAAAAAAAAGAAGAACCATTGTTTCAAGAAATACTAAAAAAGATAAAAGAGGAGCCTAAAAAAAGTGCCAAAAATCTTTTAAAAGGGATGCTCCCAGAAAGATATTTATTATTTTTACTCGAAAGAAGTGGCATTTCCCCTGATTCACAAGGTGTAAGTCTATCAAATGAAAAAATAAGAAGCTTCACGAAAAATTGCAAAATGTTTCAGTTTAAAGTAAATGGAACATTGCCACTTGAAAAAGCATTCGTAACAGGGGGCGGCGTCTCCGTCAAGGAAATTGAGCCCCAAACAATGGCCTCCAAATTAATGGATGGTTTGTATTTCTGTGGAGAGATTCTCGATATCCATGGCTATACAGGCGGGTATAATATTACTTCTGCTCTTATAACAGGAAGACTTGCTGGAATTAACGCAGGTTTAACAGCGAAGGTTGATTAGTTTAGCTAATATACAAATAGACTATTAAATGAATGTTTATTTTGATTCGCATTGTCATGCGTGCTGGAGACCACTGATACCTCTTTTTTCAGATGGGAGTGGTCGCATGACGGCGCTTGGAGACCACTGGTACCTCTTTTTTTCGTTGGGAGTGGTCGCATGACGGCGCTTGGAGACCACTGGTACCTCTTTTTTTCG
>JAEWDX010000023.1 GCA_023389895.1 Bacillota bacterium | reverse complement strand
GGCCTGAAGGTAGCTGTTCTTGCGATTGATCCGAGCTCGAGTATAAGCGGCGGCTCGATTCTTGGTGATAAAACGAGAATGGAGCAGCTAGCAAGGAATTCCCGTGCTTATATTAGACCTTCCCCTTCATCTGGCAAACTTGGCGGTGTTCATCGTAAAACAAGGGAAACGATGCTTCTATGTGAGGCAGCTGGTTTTGATATTATTCTCGTTGAAACAGTTGGAGTTGGGCAAAGCGAAGTCATTGTAAGAGATATGGTCGACTTTTTCATGCTGCTTGTGTTAACAGGTGCAGGAGATGAGCTACAAGGAATGAAAAAGGGGATAATAGAGCTTGCTGATGCAATTATTGTTAATAAAGCGGATGGTGCTAACGAAAAATTGGCTTTGAAAACAAAATTAGAATATAATCGTATTCTTCATTTTCTCCAGCCTGCGACAAAAGGTTGGGAATCGAAATCCTTTACTTGCTCAGCCATATACCAGAAAGGCATGGAGGAAATCTGGGAAATGATTAAAGCGTTTGAAGGAAATACAAAAAAATCAGGTGTTTTTGAAGAAAGAAGAAGGATTCAAGCGAAGGAATGGATTTATTCTATGATCATGGATCAATTGCAATTTAGCTTTTTTTACAATCAAAATGTAAGATCTCTTCTTCCGAAAATGGAAAATCAGGTGATTGCGGGATCAAGAACGGTAACATCTGCAGTGGAGGAACTATTCAAGGTGTATTCAAACAATCGGGGCTAATACTTATCACGTTGGAAATAGTGCATTGTATGGTATTATAAAAATATAGTCATTATTTCATTGAAATAGAGGAGAGATTACATGAGTATGGAGTTTAACTTTTTTATGAATGACGTCGTGAAACAAGCTCGTCAAGAAATTGTCGATGCTGGGTATTCAGAGCTAACAACAGCAGAAGAAGTTGAAAAAGCTCTTCAGCAAAAAGGAACAACACTTGTAATGATTAATTCAGTCTGTGGATGTGCTGGCGGAATTGCTCGCCCAGCTGCTGCATATTCGCTTCATTATGATAAGCGCCCTGATCAATTAGTTACTGTTTTTGCCGGTCAGGATAAAGAAGCGACAGAGAAAGCACGTTCTTACTTTACTGGCTTCCCACCATCTTCACCATCCTTTGCTCTGCTTAAAGATGGAAAGATCTGTACAATGGTTGAGCGCCACGATATCGAAGGTTTTGAACCAATGACTGTCGTTCAAAAACTACAAGCAGCTTTTGAGGAATACTGTAAAGAAGTTTAAAGTGAGTGTAGGACTGTAGTAAGCTTGTAAAATTCAATCTAATTAGAAACCTCGCAATATGAATGGCGCCGCTATTTTTCTGTTACAACACAATTCGGTGCAGTTCAAAAATGCGGGGTTTTTGTTTTTTCGAAATAATAAAATATCGTTTTTTCCTCATGAATTTTTAAAAATAATCTTGAATATACATACGGCTGTGTTAAAATACACTAAAGTGAATAAATATTAATTTCAAACTACTACTTGAAAATTAATGACTTATCACTAATAATAAAATATAATTATAGTAATTTTCTGAAATTTATAGGAGGAAGAACAGGATGAAAAAGATATTTTCTTATTTTTTATTTAGCATTCTATTAATCGGACTATTAGCAGCATGTGGTACGAGTGAAAAAGACTCTTCAAATTCAGCAAATGGTTCTAACGATGGAAATAAAGAGGCAAAAAAACAGCTTACGATGGGAACATCAGCTGACTATCCGCCATTCGAATTTATCGATACTGCGAAGGGCTCAGAGATTATTGGGATTGATGTTGATATTGCAAAGGCAATTGCTGAAAAACTTGGTTATGAATTGAAAGTTAAAGATATGGATTTTGGTGGTTTAATTCAAGCATTACGTTCAGGTCAAGTTGATCTTGTTCTTGCTGGCATGACTGCGGATGAGGATCGTAAGAAAAATGTGGATTTCAGTGATCCTTACTATACATCTAAACATATGATTATCTCTTTAAAGGATAATGGTATTGAAAGCCTTGAGGATTTAAACGGCAAAAAGATTGGTGTTCAGTTAGGAACGATTCAGGAAGATAAGGCGGAGGAAATAAAAGAAGAAGTAGGATTCCAAGTTGAAAGCCGCAATCGTATTCCCGATTTAATTCAAGAAATAAAGTCTGGACGCTTTGATGCTGCGATGATTGAAGATACAGTTGGACATGGATTTCTAGCAAACAATCAAGATTTAGCTGGATTTTCAATAGATGATGCTGATGGCGGCTATGCGATCGCTTTCCCAAAGAACAGCGAACTTACAGCGGAATTCAATAAAGTATTGAAAGAAATGATTGAAAATGGTGAAATAGATAATATTGTTAAAAAGTGGTTTGATGGCGAATAATAGGACAAACTTCTCTTTAGATTGCTTGTTTTTCAATTCACTATTTTATGAAAAACGTTCAGAAGCACGAAACTTCTGAACGTTTTTCCCTTGCAAAGAGAAAAGACAAAAACTTTTTAGCTAGTGTAACTACCATATTTCAAATTGAGAGAGGAATGGTTATAGGATGAATTTAGATTTTTCTTCCGTTTTCCCTTCCCTGCCATTTATCTTAGAAGGTATAAAAATTACATTAAAGATTGTTAGCTTGGCAGCGATTTTTGGGTTTATATTAGGAATTATCTTATCTTTATTTAAAATAAGTAATTGGAAACCGCTCGGTTGGTTTGCTGATGTGTACACATCTATTTTCCGGGGCACTCCTTTAGTTTTGCAGTTGATGATCATTTACTTCGGTTCTCCTCAATTACTTGGTTATCAAATTGATGGCTATGTTGCCGCTATTTTGTCATTTGGACTCAATTCGGCTGCGTATATTTCAGAAATTATTCGTGCTGGTATTCTGGCCGTTGATAAAGGGCAGGGGGAAGCGGCGATGGCTCTTGGTGTTCCTTATCGCTCAATGATGTTAAATATCATTTTACCCCAAGCCCTAAAGAATATTTTGCCGGCTTTAATGAATGAATTTATCACATTAACAAAGGAATCTGCTATTGTAACGACGATCGGTGTCATGGATATTATGCGTAGAGCCTATGTCGTTGGGGCGGATAAATACTTGTATTTAGAGCCGTTATTATTAGCAGGTATGATTTACTATATTATGGTTATCACTTTAACTTTCCTAGGAAAAGGTATTGAATGGAGGATGAGACGAAGTGATTAAAGTTGAAAATTTGCATAAACAATATGGCAAATTAGAAGTATTAAAAGGAATTTCGACAACGATTCAAGATGGTGAGGTAGTTGCCATTATCGGACCTTCAGGCTCAGGTAAATCTACTTTCCTTCGTTGTCTAAACTTGCTTGAGCAACCAACAGATGGTCATATTTGGATTAATGAACAGGATATTACGAATAAAAAGACAAATATTATGAAGGTTCGTCAAAATGTAGGGATGGTGTTCCAACATTTTCACCTATTTCCCCATAAAACAGTTCTGCAAAATTTAACATATGCACCAATGAAAGTGAAGAAGTTATCGAAACAGGAATCTGAGAAAATTGGACTAGAGCTTCTTGAAAAGGTAGGATTATCTGAGAAGGCGAATGAATATCCGAATCGTCTATCTGGTGGTCAGAAGCAAAGGGTAGCGATTGCTCGTGCGCTTGCGATGCAGCCAGATATTATGCTTTTTGATGAACCGACCTCCGCCCTTGATCCTGAGATGGTAAAAGAGGTTTTGGAAGTAATGAAAACTCTTGCCTTTTCAGGGATGACAATGGCGATTGTCACACATGAGATGGGATTTGCGAAAGAGGTTGCTGATCGAGTACTCTTTTTAGATGGTGGAATGCTCGTTGAAGATGCACCACCTACACAGTTTTTTTCAAATCCTACTTCGAATCGTGCAAAGGATTTCTTGCAAAAAATGCTCTAATAAGTATATTCTAAAAGAGAAGATGACTACTGTTCGTCTTCTCTTTTTTAAGAAAAAAAAAGAAAACACAATTAATAGGGGTTTTATGATGAAATTTCGCATTGGCTATCGAACGATAAAAACAGCAATTGGTACATCCGCAGCGATTATCCTCGCACAAATTTTGGGATTGGAGAATTTCGCCTCAGCGGGAATATTAACGATCCTCTGCATCCAAGTGACGAAGAAGAAATCGCTTCAAACATCAGTGCATCGTTTTTTTGCGTGCTTACTTGCGATGGTTTTTTGTTTTGTACTTTTCGAAGGTATATCATACCATCCGCTTATTATTGGCCTTTTATTACTATTGTTTATCCCAACAGCGGTCATGTTCAAAATCAGTGATGGAATCGTGACAAGCGGTGTGATCATTCTACATATCTATTCTTCTGGACAAATGACAATTGAACTCCTACTTAATGAACTAGGCATTATTACGATCGGTATCGGTGTTGCATTGATTGCAAACATCTTTATGCCGAGCCTTGATCAGAAGCTTGATGGATACCGACAACAGATTGAAGATAATTTCAAAGTCATATTTCAAGAAATTATCGTTTATTTACGCACAGATGAAAGTAAATGGGATGGGCTAGAAATAACGGAAACGGCAAGATTAATTGAAGAGGCAGAATCGCTAGCTTTTCGCGATGTGGAAAATCATTTTCTTCAGAGTGAAAATCTTTATTATCAATACTTTAAAATGCGAGAAAAGCAATTTGAAATTATTGAGAGAGTACTACCAAATGTTACTTCCATTTCCTATACGGTCGCACAGGCAGAAATGATTGCAGACTTTATGGAGGACTTATCATCCGCTATTCATCCGGGCAATACTGCGTATCTATTTCTAGATAAGCTTCAACAGATGAAGGAAGATTTCAAAAAAATGCCTCTGCCAAAAACAAGAGAGGAATTTGAGGCGAGAGCGGCTCTTGTTCAGTTTGTTCAAGAAATGGAGCAATATTTAATCATTAAGAATGCCTTTAAAGGACTCAACAAAAAAAAGCATAAATTGGCTCATGTTAGCGAAAAAGAATAAAAAGGGACTGTTCACCAAAGTGACAGTCCCTTTTATATTATAAAAATACCGATAATCCGATGAAAAGCGTTGATGCAAGCATCGCAAAAATCATTAAATAAACAATTAACTTTTGAGTTTTTTTATTTCTCAATTTTGCTAACCTCCTTAAAAAACCGAACTCATTTATACTTATTTTACTAGGAAACAGTCAATTGAACAACCGTTCAATGATAAAAAGGATGTTTTGTTTAAATGAAATGGTAAATAGTGAATAGTAGAAAAATTCGTATATTATTTCAGTGAAAAGAGTTATAATTTAAAATTAGTAGAATCTTTTAAAAATGGAGGAAAAAATGATTAAAAAAGTTGATCATATCGGGATTGCTGTGCGCTCACTTGATGAAGCTCTACCATTTTATACGGAGACGCTTCGGTTATCGCTGTTAGGCATTGAGGAAGTTGAGAGTGAGATGGTAAGGATCGCCTTTTTAAAGGCTGGAGAAACAAAGATCGAGCTGTTAGAGCCGTTAAATGCAGATAGTGCTATTGCTAACCATATTGAAAAACGTGGAGAGGGCATTCATCACATTGCTCTAGGTGTTGATTCCATACAGGAACGAATAAATGAAATAAAAGCCAAGGGAATTAAAATGATTCAAGATGAACCAAAGGCAGGGGCGGGAGGTGCACTGATCGCCTTTTTACATCCAAAATCAACTGGAGGCGTGCTATTTGAATTATGTGAGCAGAAGGGAATGAATGAGAAGAATGTCTGATATTTATGAAAAAATAAATGAATTATATGATCGTCGCCGTGAAATTGAATTAGGTGGAGGTGATGAGCGGATTGCGAAACAACATGAAAAAGGGAAGCTGACAGCAAGAGAACGGATCGAATTATTAGTTGATCCTGGGACATTTGTGGAATTAAATCCATTTATTGAGCATCGCAGCTCAGATTTTGGTTTAGACGAGCAAAAAGGACCAGGAGATGGTGTTGTCACTGGCTATGGAAAGGTAAACGGTAGATCCATTTTTTTATTTTCGCAAGATTTTACTGTATTTGGTGGGGCTCTTGGTGAAATGCATGCAAAGAAAATCGCCAATGTCATGGATTTGGCAGCTGAAAATGGAACCCCCTTTATCGGCTTAAATGATTCGGGTGGTGCACGAATTCAAGAAGGCGTCGTTTCTTTAGATGGGTATGGGCATATTTTTTATCGGAATTCGATTTACTCTGGCGTAATTCCACAAATTTCTGTCATTATGGGGCCGTGTGCAGGTGGGGCTGTCTATTCGCCAGCCATTACCGATTTTGTATTTATGGTGGAGAAAACAAGTCAAATGTTTATTACTGGTCCTAAAGTGATTGAAACAGTGACAGGGGAGAAAATTTCTTCTGAAGATTTGGGTGGAGCGCAAGTACATAACTCGATTAGCGGAAATGCTCATTTTATTGGGAAAACGGAAGCTAGTGCTATCGAACAGGTTCGTAAGCTGTTAAACTATTTACCGCAAAATAATGAAGAAAAGCCACCGATCATCCCGACAAGTGAGGAAGATCATTACCGCCCAGATTTAACAGACATTATCCCATTTGATGCTGTACGTCCTTATGATGTTCGGAAAGTGATCGCCCAAGTTGTTGACACAGATTCCTTCATGGAGGTTCATCAAGATTTTGCGAAGAATATCGTTGTTGGTTTAGCTAGAATGAAAGGCGAAGTTGTTGGACTTGTTTGTAATCAGCCTAAATTTATGGCTGGCGGTCTTGATATTGATTCGTCAGATAAAGCATCAAGGTTTATTCGTTTTTGTGATTCCTTTAATATTCCAATCATTACTTTTGAAGATGTTACTGGTTTCTTTCCAGGTGTAAAACAAGAGCATGGAGGTATTATCCGCCATGGTGCGAAAATTTTATATGCTTATTCAGAAGCTACCGTACCAAAGTTAACTGTTATTTTACGCAAAGCATTTGGCGGTGCTTATGTCGCATTAAATAGTAAAGCCATCGGGGCTGATCTTGTGTTTGCTTGGCCAAATGCAGAAGTCGCTGTTATGGGGGCACAAGGAGCAGCAAACATTATTTTTGCGAAGGAAATTCAAAATAGTGCGGATCCAGAGGCTGCAAGAGAACAGAAAATCGAAGAATATCGTGAAAAATTTGCGAATCCGTATGTGGCTGCAGCACGAGGGATGATCGATGATGTTATCGATCCGCGTGAAACGAGAATCAAACTAATTCAAGCGCTCGAAATGCTAAGAAATAAGAAAGAAACAAGACCGAAAAAGAAGCATGGCAATATTCCACTTTAAGTGGTTCAGATATCGTTCTCTTTTGTTTGCTGTAATAAGAGCACAGGGGTATACTAAAATAGTTATTAAAGATGCGGTTTCGTTCGCGATTGCCGTCGATACATAGCCCTTGGATACATCTTTTTCACTAAGTTTATTCGAATGATGAATGTGGTGCAAAAGGATAGGAGGGAAATTAACAAAAAGTTGACAAAACTTGTTGAGGAGGAAAAGAAAATGATCAATGAAGAACGCTTATTGAATGAATTTTTAGAACTCGTGCAAATCGATTCTGAAACAAAATATGAAACAGAGATTGCGAAAGTATTAAAGAAGAAATTCTCTGAATTAGGTGTCGAAGTATTTGAAGATGATACGACTGCGCAAACAGGACATGGTGCGGGTAATTTAATTTGTACACTTCAGGCGACAAAAGATGGGGTAGATCCGATTTATTTTACTTCCCATATGGATACAGTCGTTCCAGGGAATGGCGTAAAGCCTTCGATTAAAGATGGCTATGTTGTAACAGATGGAACAACGATTCTAGGAGCAGATGATAAAGCAGGGCTTGCTGTTATGCTAGAAGTTATTAAAATACTGAAAGAAAAAAGCATCCCACATGGAATGATTCAATTTATTATTACTGTTGGTG
>JAEWDX010000140.1 GCA_023389895.1 Bacillota bacterium | reverse complement strand
CACTCCAATCAACCACTGCTCATAGTATATTTTCTTCTGGTATTTCACACAAATTTATAGTAATAAATTGAAGTCTTAGACATCACTATGTTGCGAAAAAATGGAGCTTTGGTAACATTTTTCTATGCGAAAGCAGCGCGACAGCCATAAGTGGCTTTATGTAAAGGTAGAAATTTGTTTTATTCATAAGAATAAAATGTAGGTTGGCAGTTATAGAATTGTACCACTATTCTTTCAATTTAATGATGGTAAATAACATGCTTTTACTTTACTTTTGAGAGAAGAAAATATTTAAAGTTCTACACTATTGCAGATTGGAGTGCAAGGCTACTCGACTCCCGTGGGATAGCGAGACAGACGAGACCCTGCACGGAGCGTCAGCGCAGGAAGCGGCACGTCGCTCGCCCACCGGAAAGCGAGTAGCCTGGAACGGAAATCACCTTCATTTTGACTAAATATTCACAAAGAGTCCCTTGACCATTTAGTTTTTCAAGACTATGAAAAATATACTGATTCATCATAGGATCGGTACATTTTTTTTGAAGCCTATCAATGCAAACTCAAACTTTACCGGAATTCCATTTCAATAAATTGAATTATCAAAAAAATAAATTTATACTAAATAAAAGTAAACACTTTCAATCTAGTGATTTCGATTTGGAGAAATGTACAAGCCTTTTTCGTTGTAAAGACTGCATGTTTATGGGGGTGTATATAGTGAAAGCAAATCGTTTAGTGTTTGAGAATGCCATTGATATTAATCCACGTTCGGGCATTATAAAGTTCAATGGGAATCGAATGATCTTAAAATCAGCTGAGGCACTTGGTTTTTTTAGGCGTGATATTATTCAAACGTTGAATATGGAGCGAGCAAAGGGCTTTTTATTACGCTATGGATGGGCATGCGGCTATAGTGCTGGTGACTCTATTGAGAAAATGTACAATTGGAAAGAGTTAAAAGAGTTAATAAAAGCTGGGGCTGCAATCCATACTTTAGAGGGTGTTGTCAGTGTAGAAATTGATGTACTGGAAATAAGCGATGATAAATTTGAAATGGAAGGCAAATGGTTCCATTCTTACGAGGCGGAGGAGCATGTCCGCCATTTTGGCTTTAGTGAAGAAAGTGTATGCTGGACATTAATCGGTTATGTAGCAGGCTTTCTAGCAAAAACTTATTCAAGAGAAGTCGTTGTTTTTGAGGAAAAATGTCGTGGTAAATGTGATGACTATTGTAAATTTGTTGTTCGAACTAAGGAGCATGCAACAGCAGAGCAATTAGATTTATTACGATATTTTCAAGAAACATCCTTAGCTGATGAATTAGACGCTACTTATAATGAGTTAAAATCATTGAATAATTCTATCCTGCATTCTGACACCATCCACAAACAAATGACACATGCAATGCTAGAGGGCTATACGTTAAATCAACTCTTACACCTTTTAAGTGATGCGTTGCAATGTAGTGTAACAATAGAACGTAGATATTTAATGAAGCCAATTGGTTATTATTATATGCAGAAGGATGATGAGCACCTCTATCTAGAAGGAAAACTTAGGAAAAAAGAGTTTCGACATGAATATGAAATTATGACGATGAAAAAACAATTGGGGACTTTAGTGATTCTTAGTCATAATGACTTAACGAGAGAACAGGAAATGATTATTGAACGCGCTGTGACGGTATTCTCAATTTATTTATATACACAGATGCAAATTGCCCAGTCCCAATGGCAAAAAAAGTCCGATTTTTTAGATGAAGTCATGAGTAGACAATCTTCCACAGAGGCACTCATTAAAAAGGCTCGCAGCATTTTCTATTTTGATCCTAGTAAAAACAATCGTGTAATTGTCATCACATCTGAGTATGAGGAACCAGAAATTTTGCATAGCTTTTTAATGACAGAGTATTTAAATATTGAGTGTTTCATTAAAAATCAAGAAATTTTACTTATTCTAGAGGATTGTGAAAAGGATATTGGATATATGTCGGACTTTGTTAGCATTTTAACGAAACGATTAAAAGAACGATTTAAGCAATCTATATTCCAAATTGGTGTAGGGAAAAATGCTGATAGGTTAGAGGAAATTGGAAGCAGCCACAATGAGGCTAGACTGATTTGTCAATTTCTACAATATGCAGCACCTGGAAAGACACAATCTGCTATTTACGAAAATTTTCAGCATATTATGCTATTTTTAAAGACGACAAATCCAAAGGAGCTTCTGCATTTCTATGAAGAGGTGCTAGGTCCGCTAATAAAATATGATGAGCAAAATAATGCAACACTTGCCCATACGTTAGAGGTTTTTTTAAACAATAGCGGTAATGTCAATAAAACAGCAAAGGCTTTGAGTCTTTCAATTCCAGGTTTTCGTTATAGAATGGAAAAAATTGAATCTTTATTACAAGAAGATTTACGTACAGGAGATGGGCGTTTTCGATGCCAACTAGCTTTAAAAATCTATTATGTACTAAAAGCATTAGAAAATAAAAAGTAGAGAAAGTCAGCGTATTTGCTGGCTTTTTTCTATTTTTTGCACATATTCCTTTCAAATTTGAAGAAAAAATGGCGGAATTCTATACTTTTTATTAATTATCTAAAAATTCCGAAAGAACTATATTTAAATAGACATGTCAAACAAGAAAAATAATTGTAGGGGGGAAGGGAATGGTCGTAAAACAAGGTACGAAGCCATTGACAGGGCAAGAATATTTAGAAAGTTTAAAGGATAGTCGAGAAATTTGGTTACATGGTGAACGTGTAAAGGATGTCACGACTCACCCAGCTTTTCGGAATTCGGCTCGATCGATTTCACGTTTATATAATGCCATGCATGACCCAAAATACAAAGATATTTTAACTTGTGAAACGGATACGGGTAGTGGAGGTTATACCCATAGTTATTTCCGTGCAGCACGAAGCGCGGATGATTTAATGAAAGGACGGGATGCTATTGTAGCTTGGGCCCGCCTTACATATGGGCAGATGGGGCGGACACCAGACTATAAAGCTTCCTTCCTTGCAACACTTGGTGGGAATCCTGAATACTATTCACCTTTTCAAGAAAATGCAAAGCGTTGGTACAAAGAGTCACAAGAACGAAATTGGTTCTTTAATCATGCAATTGTGAACCCACCTGTAGATCGGCACAAAGATGTTCATGAAGTGGGCGATGTTTTTATCCAAGTGGAGCGTGAAACAGACAAAGGCTTGATTATTAGTGGTTCGAAGATGGTAGCAACAGGATCAGCTATTACTAATTACAATTTTGTGGGTACGTATGGATTACCAATTAAAGATAAAAAATTCGCGGTTGTTTTTATTGCACCAATGGATGCTCCTGGTGTAAAGCTTATTAGTCGAGCATCGTATGAAATGACGTCTGCGATTATGGGTAGTCCATTTGATTATCCGCTAAGTAGCCGTTTTGATGAAAATGATGCAGTACTTGTATTTGAGCAAGCGCTTATTCCGTGGGAAAATATTTTAATTTATGAAGATATGCA
>JAEWDX010000405.1 GCA_023389895.1 Bacillota bacterium | reverse complement strand
TACTTATATACAATTCTCTCTACTGGTATTTCCTCTTCCATAATGGAAAAGTCTGATTGAGAGTCGGAGGGAATTCCATGAAGATTATTAGTAGTGAAATAATCCTCTGGCTGTACATGTTCTTGGCAGATATTAGCGAACGGATTTACTTCCCTATCCTCTACTACTACACCTTTATAAAATTCCACCGTCCGTTGCTCATTTTCCTCTTCTAAAATAAAAATATTTTTATGCTTAATTAAATATTTAAAGTGGACCTGGTAGTCCACATTACGACTTTCTCCTTTTTCCTCACCAATTGAAATAATCCTTCCAGAAGCTTGTGCTTTAACGATTTCTCCCGAGCGTTTTTTGAGGCTTTGTTTTTTCCGCTCAATTTTCGCACATCCTTCAACTCCTTCAGAGACACATTGTGCCACTCTTTTTTCTAATAATGCTTGAAGCTCATCTCTCACTTATAGCCACTCCTTTCATCTATATTTATATGAAAGAAGTGTGCTTTTCAGATGTAAAATAACCTCTCATTTTTCGGATGATAAATTTAGTCCGTGTTTCTCATTGTCATGGTAGTGATTGTTTCTATCGTTGAGGAAGCTTATGCCTTGTTGAATTTCCGCAACTACTTCTTCATTCTTCTCTCTTTCTAATGCCTCTTCCAATGCTTGTAGAGATGCTTCACCACCAATTTCCCCAAGTGCCCATGCTGCCGTTCCACGAATTTCAGGTCGAGAATCACTTGTCAGGAGTTGAATCAAATCCTCTCTTGCCGATTCATCTTTGAAATGAGCTAATGCAATAATCGCATTGCGCTGGATCGGTTTTTTTCCTCGCCACGAACCAGCAAGATGGCCGAATTTCGCTTTGAATTCACGATTGCTCATATGAAGAATAGGTTTCAAAAGTGGCTTAACGGTCTCTGGATTAGGCTCCATTTCATGATGAAAATGAAAATCCACTCCTTTATTTTTCGGACATACCGTTTGACATGTATCACAGCCGTAAATACGATTACCGATTTTTTCACGAAAGAACTCTGCTAGGAACCCCTTTGTTTGCGTGACAAAGCTAATGCAAACTTGGGCATTAATTTGTCCTCCTTGAACAAGAGCCTCCGTTGGACATGCTTCAATACATTTATTGCATGTACCGCATTGCTCCTCAATTGGTTCGTCCTGTTCAAAAGGAATGGTCGTGATCATTTCACCTAAATAAACAAATGACCCAAATTCAGGGGTAATAATGGCACAATTCTTTCCGCTCCAGCCTATTCCTGCTCGCTCAGCTACAGCTCGATCGGCTAATTCTCCGGTATCCACCATTGATTTACATTTTGCTTCCGGTACTTTTGCTTGAATATATTCCTCTAATTTCTGAAGCTTTTCTTTTAATATAATGTGATAATCCGTTCCCCAAGAAGCACGGCAAAATATGCCCCTTCGTTCACCTTTTTTACTTACTACTCTTATCCTCATTTTCGAAGGGTAGGCGAGCGCAATGGAAATAATGGATTGTGCCCCATCCATTAACAAAGCAGGATTTACTCTTTTCTCAATATCTTTTTCTTCAAATCCTGATTGATATTGGAGCTCCTGCTGTCGAATCAGCCTATTTCTTAATGCAGTGAATGGCTCAGCAGTAGTGAATCCGATCTTATCAATTCCAATGGTTTTACTATATTCAATCAGCTCTCGCTTTAGCTCGGCAATATTCATGATTGTTCACCTTCTTTTCAATAACGCATTCCATCTAAAGTTCAGACTCTAATTTTTATCTTTGCAATGCTGTCTTATCGATTTATGAATAAAGACAATAAATAGCTTTCATTTTAAAAATCATCGTCTCTTATGATAAACTATTTTCAAGTAATTTTGGAGGTGGAATGGTTGGAAATTCATATTTCACAGGAACTTTGCACTTTTGTTCCAAACTTTAAGGTCGGTGTTATCCATTATCGGAATATTAACGTTGCTCAATCCCCTCAAATGATAAAAGGGCGCATGCAGTTGTTTCAAGAATCTCTTTACTTTGAGCTGGAGGATAAGAATGTAAATGAGTTAGAAGGAATTAAAGAATGGCGTCAACTATTTAAAACCATTGGAAAAGATCCGAATCGATACCGCCATTCGGCTGAGGCTCTCTATCGCAGAGTAAAGAAGCAAAACTATTTACAGCCAGTGAATAGCTCGATTGATCTGAACAACTTTTTTTCATTGCAATATGAGATGCCTATTGGGATTTACGATTTAGAAAAATTAACTGGGGACATTTCAATTAGACTTGGAAAGGAAGGAGAGGAGTATCTCGGATTAAACGGGCGGCCGAATTCACTTCATCGTTTAATTGTGAGTGTTGATGAGGTTGGTCCATTTGGGAGCCCATTTGTTGATTCTGAAAGAACATGCGTCTCAGAGGAAACAACAAGCGCTGTACAAACCATTTATTTACGCCCTTCGCATAGTAAAGAGGATGCACAGAAATTGGTGGAATCTTTAATGGAGATGTACATAGAAGTTCATGGAGGGGAAGGAGAATTTGAAATCATTGGGTGCTAATCGCGCCCTTTTTGTATTAAAAATTGCAAATAGATTTCCTCTATTTTCTCAGTGACTTTCCCGATTATATCGGCTACTATCCAATTTATCAGCAATTACCAACTACATCAATTCCCGGCCATAAAGAAAACGCAATACCTCGTTCGTTTCGAATCGAAATACTGCGTTGATATGTATGGAGCGGGTGAAGGGAATCGAACCCTCATCAACAGCTTGGAAGGCTGTGGTTTTACCACTAAACTACACCCGCATTTTATAATGTAAGCATGTTATTAACTTCACATAGAGAGTATTAATAAAAAGTTAAATCATCTTGAAATATTTCAAATACATTAAAATTATTTCATCCAAATAAGATAACTTCTATATAATACTCTCCTTTTCATTGCTCGTCAATATTTTTTAAGAATTTTGTCGAATATTTGTAGAAAAAAATGAGTCTTCGTCCTCACATGCATGATAACCCTTCGGATTTTTCATTTGAAATCGCCATGAATCTCTACACATTTCATCAATTCCTCTTTCAGCGGTCCAATTTAGTTCGCGCTTCGCTTTTGTTGAATCGGCATAGCTGATCGCTATGTCTCCTGCTCTCCTTTCAACAATTTGATAAGGAATTTGTTTTTCCGCTGCTTTTTCAAAGGCATGAACGATATCTAAAACACTATAGCCCTTCCCAGTACCAAGATTATAAGTTTCAAGACCTGAACCTTTGAAAACTTTATCAAGTGCTTTTACATGTCCCATAGCTAAATCCATTACATGAATATAATCTCTAATCCCCGTTCCATCATGGGTTGGATAATCATTTCCGTAAATTTTCAGCTCTGATATTTTTCCACTTGCAACTTGACTAATAAATGGAAGAAGATTATTTGGAATTCCATTTGGTTCCTCACCAATCAATCCACTGCTATGAGCACCAATTGGATTAAAATAACGTAGTAGCGTAATACTCCACTCTCGATTCGCTCTATATAGATCTTGTAGCAGCTGCTCACACATCTGTTTTGTTCTTCCATATGGATTTGTTGCTTGAATGGGCAGCTCTTCATGAAACGGAACATCTTCGGACATTCCATATACCGTTGCAGATGAACTAAAAACGAGTCGATAAACACCAAAAGTCTCCATTACTTCACATAGATTCAACATTCCAATGATATTATTTTGATAATAACGTAAAGGCATGGAAACAGATTCCCCAACTGCCTTTAATCCAGCAAAATGAATCACAGCCTCAATCTTATTTTCAGCAAACACTCTTGCTAATGGATCTTTATCTAATAAATCAACTTCATAAACAGGAAACTCTTTCCCAGTAATGCAGGCAACACTTCTTAATGCTTCACGTTTACTATTTGAAAAATTATCAACCACTATAATTTCATAGCCTGATTGGAGCAGCTCGACACATGTATGAGTGCCAATGTAGCCAGCCCCACCAGTAATTAGAATTGGCATTGATGTTTTCCTCCCACTTTTTAATAAGCTATTATGAAGAGAATGCAAAAAACACTATGCCTAGATAGACATAGTGTCTTATTAACATGCTTAATAATGAATAAAAGCTATTAAAAAAGCACAGTATTTAGCGGTTCTTTCGTGCTCTTTAATAGCTTTACATTCTCATATTTGACCATAATCGTGCCTTCTTCATAATCCTTTTTGGCAGATTCATTTACTAATCCCTTCAAATTATTTATGATATTTTTAATAAAATTATGCCCTATTAAAT
>JAEWDX010000372.1 GCA_023389895.1 Bacillota bacterium | reverse complement strand
ATTTATTACTTAATCGCAATAATTTTTACATCCATATCTCCACCAGGTGTGCTAACCTTTACCTCTTCTCCAACCTTCTTACCAATCAGACTTTTAGCAATGGGAGAATCATTGGAAATTTTTCCTTCGAATGGGTCAGCTTCCGCACTTCCAACAATCGAATACGTTTCTTCATCACCATCTGGTAGCTCGATAAATGTAACAGAGCTGCCTAATGATACAGTATCTCCACTCAATTCTGCATCTGTAATAATTTTTGCATTGCGAATCATATTTTCAATCGTTGTAATTCTTCCTTCAACAAAAGCCTGCTCTTCTTTAGCAGAATCGTACTCTGAGTTCTCTGATAGATCCCCAAAGCTACGAGCTATTTTAATACGTTCAACTACTTCTTTACGTTTTACTGATTTTAAATATTCTAATTCTTGTTCAAGCTTTTCTTTACCTGCTTGTGTCATTGGGAAAACCTTTTCAATTGCCAAAACCTTCACTCCTTCGAATGTGCACAAAATAAATTTTGTTCTGTCTGTATGTATTTCTAGATTAGCGTAAAATGCATAGGAGCGCGTCCTATAATATATAGGGCGCGCATTCAGATAGTTCCTATCGAACTTTCATATATACTATTTTCTATGCTATTGTGTCATAAAAAAGACTTTTGTTCAAGAATAGTTTGAATTTTTGTGACCATTAAATCAATCGCGACATGATTATGTCCACCTTCTGGAATAATGATGTCTGCATAGCGCTTAGTCGGTTCGATAAATTGATTATGCATTGGACGAACGACATTTACATATTGATCAATGACTGAATCCATTGAGCGTCCACGCTCTTTAATATCTCTTATTAACCGACGAATAATGCGCAAATCTGCATCTGTATCAACAAAAAGTTTAATATCCATTAAATTTCGCAATCGTTCGTCTTCGAGAATAAGGATTCCCTCCAAAATAATAACATCCTTTGGCCCAACTTCGATCACCTCAGTTGACCTCGTATGAAGCCCATAATCATACACAGGCTTCTGAATCGTCTCATAGCGTAGAAGCTTCTCAATATGCGCGATTAATAGATCCGTATCAAATGCCAATGGGTGGTCATAATTCGTTTTTAATCGTTCCTCAAAAGGGATATTTGATTGATCTTTATAATAATAATCCTGTTCTAACATCATAATAGAGTGACCTTTAAAACGATTGCAGATGGATCTTGTAACACTTGTTTTTCCAGAGCCAGATCCACCAGCGACACCGATAACAACAGGCTTGCGTTTCATTAACTTAAATCTCCTTTCGCATCATGTTGTTCGGAAAAACTGGTCGATCCATTTTAAATTGAACAATTTGCAATGGATGACGAGCAGCATCAAGCTCATTTCCTTTTTCATCCCAAATTTTATCAATTGTAAAAGTAAAGTTTTCAATTTCCGGACCAAAGAATTCTACTTCCTGACCTGGTTTAAAATGATTACGCTGCTGCAATGTAACAATTTGTGTTTCCGGATTATAGTTTAACACTAATCCAGCAAAATCAAAGTTTGTCTTCTTGCTATGATTTCCAAACATTTGCTCATTTGAGCCTGGAACGCCTTCGAAAAAGGCAGAAGCTGTTTCTCGATTCGCACATTTCGCTAATTCTTCTAGCCATTCCTGCTTAATTTGAAAGTTTTCTGGGTCAGCACAATACGCATCAATCACTTTTCGATATACACTTACAACGGTAGCAACATAATGGATTGATTTCATTCTTCCTTCAATTTTTAAACTATCAATGCCTAATTCAATCATCTTTGGAATGGATTGAAGTAAATTTAAATCCTTTGGACTCATGGCAAAAGGAGAATCGCCATCCTTGTAGAATGGTACTTCGTTTTCTTCAAGTTTATATAGATCGTAATCCCAGCGGCATGATTGGCAACAGCCACCACGATTTGAATCGCGGGCAGTCATATGGTTACTTAAAGTACAACGACCAGAATAGGCAATACACATTGCACCATGAATAAAGGTTTCAATTTCAATATCAACCTTTTCCTTCATTTCACGGATTTCCTCTGCACTCGTTTCTCGAGCAAGCACAACCCGCTCTAATCCTTCTTCTTTCCAGAACTGGATTGCCTTCCAGTTTGACAATGATTGCTGTGTACTTAAGTGAGCTTCAATTTCTGGAGCAACTCGGCGACATGTCTCAATAATCAGCGGATCAGCAACAATGATCCCTGCAATTCCAGCCGCTTTTAAGCCTAATAAATAGTCTTCTAATCCAGCGATATTTTCGTTATGGGCATAGATATTTGTCGTAACATAAATTTTCGCATCATATTTTCTCGCAAATTCTACGCCTTCTTTCATTTCCTCGAAGGAAAAATTATCTGCATTGGAACGTAAACCATATTCTCGTCCACCTATGAATACTGCATCTGCTCCATATTGAACAGCAATTTTCAATTTTTCTAAATTCCCAGCAGGCGCAAGTAACTCTGGTTTCTTAACGATTACTCGCTTACCATTCACAATTTCGGAAATGCTATCTTTCACCGTTGTCATGATTGATCCCTCACTTTTCGAATTCTGCCGTTTAATAAACGGTTTCTTTAAAGAAAAATCCTGTATCTAACGGACGATTTGCTGGTTGAATTTCTTCAATTTGCGTTAAGAGCTCGTCCTTTTCGTCCTCATATCGATCTGGATCTTCCACACATAAATCAATGGCCCTACGGTAAAGCTTCGTAACCGCAATAATATATTCCGATGTTTTTAAGATCCCATCAATTTTGAAGGAATCAACCCCTGCTTCAATCATGTCCTGTAGCTCATCAATAATACAAATATCTTTAGGGCTCATAATATGTGTGCCATTTTCATCTTCGAAAATAGGATATTTATTTTCACGTTCTTTATCATGCAAAAACATTTTATCCGCCTGGGAGCTATGCACGTCCGCCAATTCTCTACTTTGATACTCATAGTAATTGCCAAGGAGAGTACGTTTGGATTGGAACATTGCTGTCATGCCATGAACTTGTACTTCTATTTCAACTTCGGCATTTTCCTTTATTTCTAGCACAGCATCCATGCTAATTTCCCTCGCAAGAACGGTACGCTTTGCACCCTTCCTGCCCCAATAATTGCATGTATACCAGTTCGTTGCTGTTGTTTCTGTATTCCAATGCAACTTCATCTTAGGAGCAGCCTCTCTAGCTGCCATTAATACAGCAGGATCACCGAAAATGACCGCATCTGCATTCACTTCATTTAGAAATTGAATATAGCTTGATAATTCGTCGATCTTTTCATTATGAAAAATCGCATTCATCGCAATATATACTTTTTTCCCTTTTGAATGAGCTAGTTCTATCGCTTTCTTTACATCCTCTTTAGAGAATTCGCCAGCAAGTCGTAACCCATAACGCTGCTCTCCAATAACAAAAGCATCTGCACCAGCTTCAGTTAAAGGGATAATATCATCAATATTTCTCGGTGTAACTAATAATTCTGGCTTTATCATTTCTTTCACCTCTTTTTGCTAATGGCAACGCCATCCCCTACAGGTAGGATAACTGTATCATAATCAGGATGCTTCATCAGCCATTCATTAAAATTCTTTATTTTGTTCACAAGATTCTTTTTGCGTTTATTGTCGATTTCATCTGCGTAAACTAAACCCTTAAAGAGAACATTATCAGTAATGATAACTCCATCCTCCGTTAGATAGCGCGAATAGATTTCAAAGAACTTCTGATATTGCCCTTTTGCCGCATCAATAAAGATCGTATCAAAAGGTGCATATGCTTTAACAGCTGCTTCAACCTCTAACGCATCACCTTTAATCAAGACAATCTGCGATGTTTTTTCCGCCTGAAGAAAAAACTTTTCAGCAAGCTCATATCGGCTCACATCCCTTTCGATTGTCATAATTTTGCATTCAGGAAGTGCATATGCCATTCGCAATGCAGAGTAGCCAATGGCTGTGCCTATTTCTAAAATGACCCGAGGTTTTTGAATTCGCAGTAGTTGGAGCATTGATTCAATCCCAGATAGCTCCATAATCGGAACAGCATTTTCCTTTGCATATTGCTCCATTTTATCTAAAAGCTCAGGTCTCTTTTTAATCAATTCATCTAAATACGCATGCAGCTTTTCATTTTGCATACTATTTTCACACCTCTTATGAAGAAAAACTTGGCATTCGCCAAGTTCTTCGGCGAATGCCTTAGTTTTTCTTATGCGATAATCTGGAAAATACTTTATGGAAAGGTGCTCATTATAATAGGACAAGTAATAAACAACTAACTCTTTTAACCATGAAAAAATAGCGTCCACGAAAAAGGATATTAAAATCCTCTAAAAAATCCGTGGTATACGCTACATAATCACCTTATACGTTTTTACTAATTTAAAATACTTGAGTTATTTTAACATAAATCCAATAGAAATGCTAATCTTTCTATTTTCCAATATGCTGAGCTTTCTTTATATTATGCTCATCCAGTGTTTTTGAGAAAAGCACTTCACCAGTTGGAGTTGCTAAGAAGTATAAAAAGTCTGTTTCCTCTGGGAATAACGCTGCTTCAATGGAAGTCACACCAGCATTAGCAATCGGCCCTGGAGTCAATCCTGGATACTTATACGTATTATAAGGAGAATCAATTTCTAAATCCTTATATAAGACGCGGTCTTTATGCTCACCTTGTGCATATAGGACAGTCGGATCTGTCTGCAATGGCATGCCAATCTTTAAACGATTGTAGAATACACTAGCGATTTGATGACGATCCACCTTCTCAGTAGCTTCTTCCTCAATTAATGATGACATTGTTAAAACTTGATGAACTGTCATATCCTGCTCTTCAATTTCTGGACGATATTCATTGATAACGGAATTTGTTTTATCTAGCATAACAGAGACAATTTCTTCAATTGACGGATTTTCTTTATAAAATGGATACGTTGCAGGGAATAAATAGCCTTCCAAAGGATATTTAATATTCGGATCAAAAATATCTTCTGTTAATAAATTTGGATATTTTGCGATTAATGATTCAATGAATTTTTTTTCATTCAGCTTCGCAAAAATATCTTCAGCATTTTGATTGGTTTTTTCCGCGATAATACCTGCAATTTGCTGAAGTTGCTTTCCCTCTGGAATCGTCATTTTAAATGCTACTTCTTCTTGAATTTTCCCTGTTTTTAATTTTTCAATTATCTCTGGTATGGTCATTGAAGGCTTTAAGGCATAATTTCCTGCCATAAATCCTGTCTCATTTTTTAATTTAACATAATATTTAAACACACGTGCGTCCTTAATAATCCCGTTTTCTTCTAAAACTTTTCCGATGCTAGAGGCTGATGAACCAATCGGAATTTCAATTTGTTTTTCTGATTTGCTCGTTGGATTCACTGGCTCAAGTGCCGATTTAAGATAGAAATAACTTCCACCTGCTCCAGCCCCAACTGCAAGCACTAAAATAAGCGCAACGACTAGAACAATTCTTCTTACAATCCTTGCCTCTCTTTGCTTTTCAAGCATTTTCTTACGCATGATTTCTTTCTTTTCTCTTTTATCTTCTGACATTAGATCCCCACCAATCTTAAAAAAGCGCAAAGTGCTCCGCTTATTATACTATACTTTTTAAAAATGAAGCAAAATAAAGAGAAACTTCAATCAGTGGGGGCCGCCAAGCCCGTTAATACCGGAGAAAAAGGAGTCATTTAGAAGAGCTTGAAACGTTTTAAAAATAAGAGAAGGGGCTGTCCACTTAGCAGACAGCCCCCTTTCCTTTATTCTTCTTCCTCAAGGAATGTATTAAGCATTTCCTCGATTAAATCCCATTCTTCATCTGTCTCAATCGGCTTTAACTCGCCATCTTCATTATTTTCACTTGGAATGAAAGCCGATGCATGAATTTCAATATCATCTGCATCATCTTCGTCTGCGCCAGCAGGATAATATAAGACATATGACTTGCCAAATTCTTCAGAATCAAATGTGAAAAGGACTTCACATAATTGCTCATTACCTTCTTCGTCTACTACTGTAATATTGTTTTCTCCGTGATCCATTGTTTCCACCTCATTAATTTTGACTATCTAAGTAACCTTGTAAAATCATCACAGCTGCCATTTTATCGATTACTTTTTTTCGTTTTTTTCGACTTACATCTGCTTCGATGAGGATTCTTTCTGCTGCAATCGTTGTCAATCGCTCATCCCACAAGAAAACAGGCAGACCATATCGTTTCTCTAGCTCGGAAGCATAATATTGACTTGCTTCCCCTCTAGGTCCAATCGTCCCATTCATATTTTTTGGCAAACCGACAATAATTTTGCTTACTTCATTTTCTTTAATAATTTCGTCGATTCTTTCAAAGCCAAATTCTTGCCATTCTTCATTAATCTTAATCGTTTCAAGACCCTGTGCAGTCCATCCGAATGCATCACTTAGTGCAACGCCAACTGTTTTCGAGCCAACATCTAAGCCCATCGTTCGCATACATTATTCCTTTCGATGCTGTTTTAAATACGACTTAACTAGCTCCTCAATAATTTCGTCCCTTTCAAGTTTGCGAATGATATTGCGAGCATCCTTATGTCGAGGAATGTAAGCAGGATCCCCTGAAAGTAAATAACCTACAATTTGATTAATAGGGTTATACCCTTTATCTTGTAGAGCTTCATAAACTTGAAAAAGCACTTGATTAACATCATGTTCAATCGGCTCTTCAGGAAAATTGAATCTCATTGTTTTATCAAATGAGCTCATTTCATACACCTCGCTTTTTTGAATATCGGGACTAAGCTAAAGTCTTTCCTTCATTTTACACTACTTTGTTCGGGAATCAAACGGATTTCACCCATTCTTCCACAAAATCCAATGCGCCAGCAAGTTTTTCAGGATCTTTTCCTCCAGCCTGGGCCATATCTGGACGGCCACCGCCACCACCGCCACAGCGAGTAGCAACCTCTTTAATAATCTTACCTGCCTGATAGCCTTTTTCAATCAAATCCTTTGTCACACCGGCAATTAAATTGACCTTTCCTTCATGAACACTTCCAAGAACAACAATCGCTGAGCCAAGCTTATTTTTTAAATCATCTGCCATATTTCGCAAATTATTCATATCAGTTGCAGCTACTTTTGCTGTTAAAACCGTTACCCCGTTAATTTCCTTTACTTTTTCTACTAAGTTGCCAGCTTCGATATTTCCAAGCTTGGCAGCAAGAGATTCATTTTCACGTTGTAAATGCTTCATCTCTCCAAGTATGCCGTCAATTCTTGACGCTAAATCTTTCGGATTAGATTTTAGCTTACTCGCTGCTTCTTTTAGAATGCTAATTTGATCATTTAAGATTTGATAAGCCGCTTCCCCTGTCACCGCTTCAATCCGGCGTGTACCTGCACCAATTCCACTCTCAGACTGAATTTTAAACAAGCCAATGACCGCAGTATTTTTCACATGGCATCCACCACAAAGCTCTAAACTATAGTCAGCAATTTGAACGACACGCACGATTTTTCCATATTTCTCGCCAAAAAGTGCCATTGCCCCCATTGTCTTTGCTTCATCAATATCCTTATATTCAATCGTTACATCTAAGCTTCGCCAAATTTCTTCGTTTACAATTGTTTCAATTTTTTCAAGTTCTTCTTCAGTAATCTGACCAAAGTGAGAGAAATCAAAACGTAAACGATCAGGCTCAACTAATGAGCCTGCTTGATTTACATGGGTGCCAAGGACATCCTTTAATGCTTGGTGAAGCAAATGAGTTGCTGTATGGTTTTTAATTATTTTTGAACGTGTTCCTTCATTAACCTTAGCTGTAACGGTCGCACCGATTGTTAATATTCCTGCTTCAACAACAGCTTTATGAAGGTTTTGCCCATTTGGAGCTTTTTGTACATCCTTAATCGATACACTTAATCCTTCAGCTTCTAGCAAACCTTTATCGGCAATTTGGCCGCCGCTCTCTGCATAAAATGGTGTTACATCTAAGATTAGCTGAATTTCTTCACCAGCTTCTACCTTATCAACTAACTGTCCATCTTTAAGAATTGCCACAAGCTTTGCTTCTGTTTGCAGGGTGTCATAACCAATAAATTCACTCTCAACCTTGATATCGCCTAGAACTCCACCTTGAACTTGCATCGAATCAACATCTTGTCTAGCTGCCCGAGCACGTTCACGCTGACGATTCATTTCCACTTCAAAGCCATCATGATCGATCTTCATGCCTTCTTCCTCAGCATATTCCTCAGTCAGCTCGACTGGAAAACCGTATGTGTCATAAAGACGGAAGACATCTTCACCTTGAATCATTGTCTTTCCATTTTCTTTTTCCTTTTTGATTACCTCTGCTAAAATGGCGAGTCCTTCATGTAGGGTTTCGTGGAAACGTTCTTCTTCATTTTTAATAACCTTTTGAATAAATTCTGTCTTATCCTTTACTTGTGGATAGAAATCATTCATGATTTCACCAACAACAGGAACTAGTTCATACATGAAAGGACGATTAATATTTATCTGTTTTGCATAGCGAACCGCTCTCCGCAATAAACGTCGTAGCACATAGCCACGTCCTTCATTAGAAGGGAGAGCCCCATCACCAACTGCAAAAGCAACTGTACGAATATGGTCAGCAATAACTTTAAACGCTGTATCATTTTCCTTGCTTTCTCCATATTTCAGACCAGAAATCTCTTCTGTTCCGCGGATAATCGGCATAAATAGATCCGTATCAAAGTTTGTGGGCACGTTTTGGACGACAGAAGCCATCCGTTCAAGTCCCATTCCTGTATCAATATTCTTTTTTGGTAGTGGTGTATATGTGCCATCTGGATTATGGTTGAATTCTGAGAAAACAAGATTCCAAACCTCTAAATATCTCTCATTTTCTCCACCAGGATATAATTCTGGATCACTTTCATCATTCCCGTATTCCGCGCCACGATCATAGAATATTTCCGTATTTGGACCACTTGGACCTTCCCCAATATCCCAGAAATTCCCTTCTAAACGGATGATTCTTTCTTCGGGAATCCCAACTTGTTTACGCCAGATCTCATATGCTTCGTCATCCTCAGGATGAATCGTTACAGACAATTTATCCTTTTCGAATCCGATCCATTTCTCAGCGGTTAAAAACTCCCAAGCCCATGCGATTGCTTCTTCTTTAAAATAATCTCCAATTGAAAAATTGCCTAGCATTTCAAAGAATGTATGATGGCGAGCAGTCTTACCCACATTTTCAATATCATTTGTCCGAATGGATTTCTGCGCATTTGTTATTCGTGGATTTTCTGGAATAACCCGGCCATCGAAATATTTTTTTAATGTCGCAACTCCACTGTTAATCCATAGCAATGAAGGGTCATCATGCGGTACAAGTGGTGCACTTGGCTCAATAGCATGACCTTTTTCTTTAAAAAATTGCAAAAACATGCGACGAATTTCTGCTCCTGTTAAATGTTTCATAAAGATTTCCTCCTTATAAAGTTTCGTAAACGACAAAAAGCCCCCATCCCTGGACAGGGACGAGAGCATGCTCGTGGTACCACCCTGATTGAAAAGTATTGGCGTTAGATTACTTCTAAAACCAAAAAAATCTCTTCATCTCTAAAATCCTTAACGCGGATGTAACGGCAGTGATTAGCTGCATTCTGGAATAGCGTTCTGTTATTCTTCATCTAAGAATTCTTTCAGCTATAGAATTCTCTCTCTTTTAGATGGGCTTTAACATACTCTCTCCGTCTTCATGTTTTCTTATATAGTCGCATTATAGCGATAATAAAACAAATTTGTCAATCCTTCCTTTCTGTTTTGGCTAATTTCTTTCCTTTCAAAAAATGAACTCTTGCATGAACAAGACTGACCTTCACAATCGCAAGTACGGGAACGGCGATAACAAGACCAAGCACCCCACCAGCCTCTCCACCTGCTAATAAAGCAAAAATAATGACGAGAGGATGCATATCAAGACTCTTCCCAACGATAAAAGGGGATAAAATATTCCCTTCAATAAATTGAAGGACAAGGATAATCACAACTGAAATAACCACCATTTTTAGCGATATTGTTGCTGCAATAATAACTGCTGGTATCGCACCAAAAAATGGACCAAAATAAGGAATGACATTTGTTAAACCAATTATCAAGCCAAGTAAGAGCGGATATTTCATTCCAAACAGCCAAAAAAGCAGGGCAGAAATGCTTCCGATTAAGGCACAGACGAATAATTGCCCCCTTATATAACCACCGAGAGATTTATCGGCATCTTGAAGAAATAAGATGCCTTCCTTTCGCCATCTTCTCGGCGTTAAATACCATCCTGTCCGTTTCATTAAGTCAAAATCCTTTAGCATATAAAAAGAAATAAACGGGATAAGAGCAATAATAAGAGAATAGTTCAAAATACTAATTAATATGTTAACACTTTTTGACAGCAAACCATCTAAATATGACTCCAAGGCCAAAATCCCGTCATCAATTCTCGTCTGTAATCCTTCAGGCCATTTTGCTGTTTTTTTCTCAATATATGAGATCCAATCCCGATACTGGTTTGCGAATTCGGGCGCATTTTCTGATAAGTCCTTTAATTGCTCAATAAAGGCTGGTATTCCTTTATATAAAGCAAATCCAAGCCCCCCAAAAAAGAAAAGATAAATAATGAAAACAGCGATCCCTTTATGAAGTCCCCCATCGGCAAGCCTTTGCACTAATGGATGCAGAAGATATGTAATAAAGGCAGCAATAACAAAGGGGATAAAAACAGCCCCCATAACTTTCACGATCGGAAGCCATAAATCTTTTAGTTTTAGAAAAACAAATAAAACGATAAATAAAAGGAGAAGAAAACCAAGCCGATAATACCATTTTAATCTTATATCCATACATTCCCCTCCCTATCTTTATTGTTACAGAGGAGACTTGAGATTATTTATAGAAAAGTTTGGTAAGAAAAAAACAGGACCAACCAAATTTAGTTAGCCCTGTTTTTAAGACATATAATTTAAAGCAATGCTTTTGACATTCTTTTTTGGATTTTTTTCATATTTCGATTCGACATTAAATTATTTCTTTGGACATAATTATATGCTGCGATGCCAGCTCCAAAAGCAATTGCTGAGGTTAATATTCGATTCACTTGTCTCACCTCTTTGCATAATTGTTTTCCACTATTCAACAATTCAATTACTAGAATGAAATTTACATGAGGTAGCGCCGTTCTTCTTCAGCAAATAAGTCGTCAAGAGAGCTCAATGTCCCATCTTCTTCTACTTGATGGGTATTAATTTCTCCATTAGAAATAGTTAGCTCAATAAAGCAACCCCAACAATAATACTGGTTAATGCCAATTTTTCCGATATCTTTGCATTGGCAATTTGGACATTTAAGCATGGAATTAGACACCTCACGTTTTCACATTTACAATGATGGTGTCTTTTCCAATCGCAGGGGGCATATCTGTCTTAATGACACGTTTTCCTTCAAGCATGTCCGAAAAGAAACCATCAGATAATTCATACCCTATGATTGTCCCCACTTCTTCTTGAAAATATACATCTTCAAGAAACCCAAGCTTTTGTCCTTCTCTTGTCATCATTACCTTGCCGGCAATTCGGTTTGCACTTTCGAATGTATACTCCTCTGGATTTTTTATTGCTGTAAGAAAATCTTGATTTTCAATCATGACCCCGTTCCAGCC
>JAEWDX010000325.1 GCA_023389895.1 Bacillota bacterium | reverse complement strand
TTAAAATTCATATGCACGTATCACCTTTCGTTTACTTGTTTCTCGACAATTCAAGTATAAAAGAATAGGCGAATACGTGCATTTTTTGTGCAATTGTGTGGATACCCCAACAAATATTATAGAACCGTTTTTTTCTATTATTTCTCTTATCGACCTGATAAAAATCCGAAAAAGGCGAAAAGAATGCCGCCGATATATGTTAATGCTACATAGGAAAAGGCAAGCCATTTTTTCCTTGTTCCAAAAAGCTGAACAGTTTCAAGATTAAAGGTTGAAAATGTTGTGAATGCACCTAAAAAACCCGTTCCTAAAAGGGAATAAAGTTTAGGATGAACGTCTGCTCCATATAAAAAACCTAAAAGAAATGATCCTGTTATATTCACCAAAAAGGTTCCTAACGGAAAATGAGACGTACTTCCCTTCTTGACAAAATTTGTTACTGCATATCGGCAGATTGCACCAATAAAACCACCAAATGCAATGAAAAGAATATTCATCATCCTTTTCCACCAGCTTTTCTCAATCCATAATAGCCAAAAAAGGCGAGCAGCAATCCTCCAATGGCACTAATAGTGATATAAGTGAAAGCTAATAGCCATTCATTCCGTTCAATAAAGCGCACTGTCTCAACACTGAATGCAGACATAGTAGTAAAGGAACCAATTCCCCCAGTCCCAATCGCAGAAATAATCCTCTTATTTCGATAGCCCAATTCTGTAATTTTCCTTGTGAAAAGCCCAAGAAGATAAGCGCCGAGTAAATTAGCGAATAGGGTGCCATACGGAAATTCATCGTATCCAAAATAAGTAGAACTTAGCGAAAAAAAATACCGTAATAAACTTCCAAAAACACCACCAATCCCAATGGATAAATAATTCAATGAACTACCCTTCCTTCACTTTCTATCCGTGCAAAAATCCTTTTCTTATGGAAATATGTTCATGGATAACAATGTTTTAAACACGGCAATATATAAACGATTTCCAAATAAACAAGGAGGTTTTCTAAATGAAAAAAAGCAATGCTATTCTTGCGATCGCTTTATCAACAATTGTCGTTTCAGCATGTGGGGTTAACAATCGAGGCGTTAATGAAACAGCATACCGTGATCGAAATATAAATGAACCGACAAGAGTTAGCAATCCTGGCCATTACAATAATCGCACAGGCTATAATTATGATGGAAATTGAACTGTAAATGAACCAATTTACAATAGAGTAAATGATTATAATCGCACAGGCCATAATTATGATGGAAATCGAACTGTAAATGAACCAATTTACAATGGAGTAAATGATTATAATCGAAATCAATCAATCCACGGTAGGGGCGTCAATTATACGACAAATAACAACAATACCGCTAGAATGCACGTTGCCGATCAAGTTGCTGATAAAATTGCTGCCATGCCTGAAGTTGATACAGCAAATGTCATTGTCACAAATAACAATGCCTATATAGGTGCTAAACTTGCGAATGGAACGAACTTATCACGCAATCTTGAAAGAAAAATTGCCGACCAAGTAAAAACTGTCGACACAGGAATTAATGATGTGTATATTTCTGCCAATCCTGATTTCTATGACAGAATGACCACTTATTCGAACGATATTCGCAGTGGAAAACCGATTAGTGGATTTTTCAATGAATTTACGGATACAGTGAAACGAGTTTTCCCTACTCATATCAATAAATAATGCCATTCAATCAGTGGGGGTTTTGTCTTACCCCCACTGATCCTTTAAACAATTTGAAAATAATCCTTATAATACCCACCGATTTTCCCTGTATTATCAATAATAAAATAAAACTCATCGGTTTCATTTTTCACTTCATATATTTTCCCAGTAGTTAATGCTCTGTTTACAATATATTTTGCTGCATTTGTATGCACACATTTAGCCCTTTTTACCGTTTCCCGTTCATGCCAATTTTTATGAATCATTTTCATTTCCCCCACTCTTATGGAATTAATAATTAGTATAAAGAATAAAGCATTACTTGCGCAAGTCCGTGCATTATAATGTCCTAATAATAAAAAGAACTAAATAGAGAAATTGGTTCATTAAATAATCGCTTGTTGAATTGAATGAGAAATGGTCTTTCGCCTCTTGAGTTCAAAATATCATATACAATCCCCTCGTTCTTTATCGGCTCACAAAACACAATTTCTGTATCAGCTATTCGAACACTTGCTGCTTTTGATAAAAAGCTTGAGTCAATGGCAGGTGGAGCCATCGGATGAAGATTGAACATCCTTGCCCATTTCCTTGCTGCCAGCTCACAATCATTGACAGCGAAGAATATGGATTGAATGACATTCTCTGCTAAACTTGGATCAACCATTTTTAACTCTTTAAGCTCTTTAGCTCTTTCCTCATCACTCTGTTCCCATTCTATAAAAAAAGGACTAGGCAGCTCGCTATTTTCATTAATAAAAAGCATTTTCCATTTTATCGTAATACCATCTTTCCTTTTTCTACTTCCATTAAAAATAGGAAAAGTTGTATATCCTTTCTCTTCAAGACTTGCTTTAACTTTTTCAAGATTGGCTGTTCTAAAGCAAATTTGACTAAAACCTTCGCCTTTTTTAATATCTGAAACAAGCTGAGAGATTAGCGGATTATCACAATGACTTGCTTTATCTGCATCCTCAATACTCAAATATTCAATGTAGGAAGAATTTAAGTAAAGCAAGCTATTCATACTCCCCCAATATTGATGGCTACCACCAATGACAGTATGATAACCTAGCCCTGCCCACTTCTTCACTGCCTCAATCGGATCGTTTTTTAAAAAATGAACGAGATGATCAAATTTTACATCCATACGAATTCCCCTCGTCTTTCATGATGCTATCTATTCCTAATCATACAAAACGCTGCTTGATTATCAAAGACAAATTTTAAAAATAAGGGTTCTCAAACTGTAGATAAACGTTTAAAATAGAAGCAATAGAAGGAATATTCAATCCAATAATCAGGGGGAATGCTGAATGAAAATTATGAGTAATGAACAACTAGTTGTTTCTTATCGTGATGCATTAAAGTCTGGTTCTGAAAAAGAATGGATTAGGATATTGAAAGATGAAATTATAAAGCGTGGATTAAAGCCTTTTAAGAAATGAGTTCATTAAATCAGTTAAGAAATGGGACTATCCGATAAGTCCCTAATAAAACAAGTGGAGAAAAATGAATTTTTTTCTCCACTTGTTTTTGTATTTTTTCGATGTCCTTCTAAAAGGTCATTTATGTGTTATTTTGCGTTCTAAATATATTGAATTTTCACAATAATATGATACCATATTTTTGAAAGCCTTTTAGGTGACGAATTTAAGGAGGATGGAAGGATGTCGGATATACTAAATGTTACGATTGGTAACCTCTTAGAAGAAAAGGCAGCATTGCACCCAGACCACGAAGCCGTTGTTTATTCAGATCGTCATTTGAGATGGACGTATCAGGAGTTTAATCAAATATGTCGTCATGCAGCAAAGGGCTTTATGAAGCTTGGAATTGAAAAAGGAGAACATCTTGCTATTTGGGCGTCAAACACTCCCGAATGGCTTGTAACTCAATTCGCAACAGCAAAAATAGGGGCAGTCCTCATAACAGTCAATACAAACTATCGGACGGCTGAACTTGAATACTTATTGAAACAATCCGATTCTACCACGATTATTTTAATTGATGTTTTCAAGGACTCCTCTTATATTGATATGATTTATGAAATTGCGCCAGAATTAATGACTTCCGAACCTGGTAAATTGCAATCCAGTCGTCTGCCCTTTCTAAAGAATGTCATTGTCTTGGGTGACAAAAGATATCCTGGAGCCTACTCCTGGAATGACATTATAAAGCTCGGTGAATGGGTATCTGATGAGGAATTAAATGAGCGCTTGGAATCGTTAAATGCTGATGACGTGATTAATATGCAGTATACTTCGGGAACAACAGGTTTTCCAAAAGGGGTTATGCTTACTCATAACAATATTGTAAATAATGCTTATAATATTGCGAATTGCATGAAGCTTACTGTTCTGGATCGGCTCTGTATTCCAGTTCCATTTTTCCATTGCTTCGGCTGTGTGATTGGAACACTGACCTGTGTTTCTGTAGGGGCAACCATGGTTCCGGTTCAAGAATTTAATCCGAAAAGAGTTTTACAAACCGTACAAGACGAAAAATGTACAGCACTGCACGGTGTACCGACGATGTTTATTGCAGAATTAACTGATTCTGATTTTGAGAAATATGATCTCTCATCATTACGAACTGGAGTCATGGCGGGAGCCAACTGCCCAATTGAAGTGATGAAAGCAGTCATCGAGAAAATGGGAGCAACTGAAATTACGATTGCATATGGTCAAACGGAATCATCTCCTGTCATTACCCAAACGAGAACAGATGACACGATTGAACTTCGCGTTAAAAGTGTGGGAAAAGCATTATCAAATGTGGAAGTAAAAATTATAGAACTTGGAACATCAACAGAGGTTCCGCGAGGTGTCCAAGGTGAACTCTGCACAAGAGGTTATCATGTGATGAAAGGATACTATAAGAATGATAAAGCGACGAAAGAAGCGATTGATGCTGATGGTTGGCTTCATACAGGGGATTTAGCTGTTATGGATGAAAGGGGATATTGTAAAATTACTGGCCGTTTGAAGGATATGATTATTAGAGGCGGAGAAAATATATATCCCCGTGAGATTGAAGAGTTCCTCTATTCCCATCCGAAAATTATCGATGTCCAAGTAGTCGGTATCCCCGATGAGGTGTATGGTGAGGAAGTACTAGCATCGATTATTCTAAAAGAAGGTGAAACGTCCACTGAAGATGAAATAAAAGAGTTTTGTAAGGGAAAAATATCAAAGCATAAAATCCCGCGCTTCTTTGCCTTTACAGAGTCCTATCCGATGACCGCATCAGGAAAAATTCAAAAGTATCGTTTGCGTGAGCAAGCAATAGAAGGATTGAAACAGTAAACCTTGAGCAAAGAAGTGGTTTATTGTCAGGGACTAGGACACTTGCGCTGAACCTTTTTTATCTTATAAATAAAGTAGGAGCTATGCCTTTCTGGCAGCTCCTCTTTTTATTCAGCTCTTCAATTACCAATATTTTGCAGTGTTGAATTTTTTTGTAGGGATCACTCTTTCTTCTATCCTCCATGCTTTTTCGAAAAAGCTTCTTCCATGATGCGAGCTTGTTCTTTTTTATGAATAGTTGGATCTCCCTCAGAAGGACTTGATCTCCGGCGGCGACCGATATAATGAACTTGGACGCCTTCAGGGGCAAGCCATTTTAGTCGAGGCTCAATAAAGTTCCAAGCCCCCATATTTTTTGGCTCCTCCTGCACCCAGCAAATTTCCTTTACATGCGGATAGCGATTAATAATTTGCGCTATCGCCTTAACTGGAAAAGGATATATTTCTTCTATACGAATTATATGGAACCAATCCGTATTGTTTTTTAAGTTATCAGCTAATTCAATCGCGATTTTTCCAGATGCAAAAATAAGACGCTCAATCGCTTCGATGTCTTTCCCAAGTCCGGGCTGCTCAATAATGAACTGAAATTCACCCCCACTTAATTCATGTCCATTTGAAGCAACTTGTGCATGACGCAATAAGCTTTTCGGAGACATAATGACTAGTGGTCGAACTTCTTCGTGCTTTAAAATGGCCGCCTGCCTACGTAAAATATGAAAATATTGCGCAGATGATGTTAAGTTCGCAACAGTCCAGTTATTTTCCGCTGCTAAGCTTAAAAATCGTTCCAATCTTGCACTTGAATGTTCAGGTCCTTGCCCTTCATAGCCGTGCGGCAAGAGCATGACGAGCCCAGATCTTTGCCCCCACTTTGCTCTCCCAGCAGCGATGAATTGGTCAAAGATCACTTGTGCAGAGTTGGCAAAATCACCAAACTGTGCTTCCCAAATGACTAAAGTATCTTGGGCATATACATTGTAGCCATATTCAAATCCGAGGACAGATGCTTCAGATAATGGGCTATTATGAATCGCAAAAGAAGCCTTTACAGACGATAGCAAATGCAGTGGTGAATAAGATTCTCCCGTTACATTGTCATATAAAACAATATTTCGATGTGCAAATGTTCCTCTTTCTGAATCTTGTCCTGTTAACCGAATTGGTGTCCCGTCTACTAAAATCGCCGCAAACGCTAAAGCTTCTGCAAAACCCCAATCAATTTTTCCATTCTCTTCAAGGGCATTCCTTCTCCGTTGCAATATTTTTTCAAGTTTTCCGAAAACCGTAAAATGAGCAGGCCACTGCAACATTTCTTCATTCATTGTTTTAAGTAAATGAATGGGAACAGCTGTGTTAACCTTTGGCAGATCCTTTTCAATATAATCAGGCGGATCCGTAAGCACAATATCTTGTTTGTTATCCACATTTTTTTCATATGCCCTACTTAATATTTCAATTGTACGTTCATCCACTTGCATTAACGCCTTTTCATCAAAAATTGACTGGCTTAACAGCTTTTGTCCATATAATTCCTTTACTGTTTTATGCTCATGAATCTTTTTATACATGAGCGGGTTTGTTGTCATTGGTTCATCCATTTCATTATGGCCGAATCGACGATAGCCAACGAGATCAATAAGAATGTCCTTATTAAATCTTAATCGATACTCGCAGGCGAACTTTGCTACAGCTATACATGCCTCTGGATCATCAGCGTTTACATGGATGATGGGAATTTCATACCCTTTTGCTAAATCACTTGAATATCGTGTTGAACGAGAGTCTAATGATTCAGTTGTAAAGCCAATCGTATTATTAGCAATGAGATGAATCGTCCCACCTGTACGATAGCCTTTTAATTGCCCTAAATTTAAAGTTTCCGCAACAATCCCTTGTCCTGGAAATGCTGCATCCCCATGAATTAATATAGAAAGGGCAGCAGTAAAGTTCTCTTTTGGATATCCTTTCGTGCTTCTGTTATCTTGAGCAGCTCTCGTAAAACCCTCTACAACTGGACCAATAAATTCAAGATGACTAGGATTATTGGCAAGCGTTAATCTTATCATTGTCGTATTTTCATCTTTAATTTTCCGCTCTAGACCAAGATGATATTTAACGTCACCTGTCCAGCCATAATTGATCCCAATTGATCCTTCTGAAGGAACAAGCTCTTTATTTGGGGAATGTTGAAACTCGGAAAAAATCATCTCATACGGCTTTCCAAGAACATGAGCAAGAACATTTAATCGTCCGCGATGAGCCATTCCTATATTAATTTCCCTTGCTCCATCGGCAACAGAATCAGCCACAATTCTATCAAGCATCGGCACCATTGAATCTAAGCCTTCAATCGAAAAACGTTTCTGACCAACAAATGTCCGATGAAGAAACTTTTCAAATTCCTCAACTTCACTCAGCCTTTCGAAGAGCTTAAGCTTTGCCTCCTTTTGCAACGTTCGTTTTAACCCACCTGATTCAACCATTTTCCATAGCCATTCTTTTTCTTCTTCCTCGTAAATATGATGGAATTCATAGGCAATTGTACCTGTATAAATACTTTTTAAATATTCAATCGCTTCAAGTCCATTTCGAAGAGGAATTTTTGCACTCGTGCAAATATATTCCGAAGAAACACTCATTAGATCCGTTTCAGATAATCCATAGCTAGCAAGCTCAAACAGTTTCCTCTCGCGCTCATGATCTTTTAAAGGATAAATATCGGCAGCTAAATGACCGTAAGTACGAATATTATTTGCAAAGCGAATGGCAGCATATGTCTTCTCAAAACTAGTAGCTGAAACATTCGTTTGCATTGAACTTGCTTGTTCATTTTCTAAGAATGCGATATCATTTTGCGCAAAATACGCTCTTACTTCTGCGTCGACAGAGCTTGGATCGGCTAAATATTTATCAAATAATTCCAAAACATATCCAAGATTCGGCCCATGAAAGCCTTCCACAAAATGCGTTTCTCTATTTAGTGGATTCTTCACAAAAACATCCTCCTTCAATCATGGTCTTACCTATATTTATCCTCTCCAAAATCAATTCATTCATAAATAAAAATTAATTGAACATAATATTATTATGTTCAATTAATTATTTTAATATTTTAATTCATTCAGAAAAGTGAAATCAGTATAGGAGTGGAAATCATGCCCAATTTGGATACATTTTTAGCGCAAATTAGCAATCGCATACGGTGGTACTTACAGACTTTTTGAAAAAAAATTAAGCCGTTTTATTTTCGTTAGTAAATTTTCTGAATGAACAAAAAAGAGGATAATGATTAATATCGCAATTGGCCAAATATTAGCAATTGAACTTTGAAAATAAGATATAGAAAATGGAATAAGACAAAGCGCAATCATCCCCGAAAATGTAAAGCTTTTTGTAAAAGGATATGTGAGAAGAAAGCCAATTATTATGATCGGAATAACGATAGGTGCAAAAGTAATCACACCACCAATAAATGTCGAAACCCCTTTCCCACCTTTAAAATGAAATAAAATTGGTTTAATATGGCCAATTACAGCAAAACTTAAGCCAATTAATTGCTCCAATTCGGAGAGTTGAAGCATTCTTCCAATAATAATTATCAGACTGCCTTTCAAGGAGTCACCTAGAAATGTAAGAACAAATGCCTTTTTACCATATATGCGTCCTGCATTTCTTGCTCCTGGATTACCGGAACCTTGAATTTGAATATTTGATTTATAAAGACTCTTAGCTAATAATGCTCCTGTCAAAATGTTTCCGATAAAATACGCTCCAATATAATAAAGAATCTGCATGAACAGCTTCAACTCCTTAATAAGCTATTCCTATTATTATCAATGAAAATCAGACAAGTTTCAATGAAAATAGCACCTAAAAAATGGGTGCTATTTTCATTTATTATTATTTAGTTAATAAGACTTCCCCTTGCTTCTGATAAGAGCTTAAATCATAAGAGGAGATTTTTTTCGGTGATAGTGCGTAAAGAGAATCTCCAATAGACAGAACTCGGTCAATATTATTTTCCCACTCCTCATATGGGGCTTTATTATCCTGATGTGTTATTTTTGTCCGGAGTGAAAATCCCTTATTCAAATCAATGCTATAAACATATGCACCCTGAAACGAAAATTCAGAGTCAAAATTTACCTCATTTTTCACATTAATATTTTCATAAACAGAAATCGGAAAAGCAAAAATATTCTTCTTTTTATCAAAGAGCAATGCTTTATGATCGTAATTCAATGGTGAATACGTTCCCCTTCCTCCGATAATTTCAGTAAATTTTTCTTTCGGATTAGACAGATCACTAACATCAAAAAGAGAAATCTTTACACCATCTGTTAAAATGAGTGGCTGATCTCCCCCACCTTTTCCAGGAATCGCCTTTGTGTCATGTCCAAACCCAATTAAATGATTGTCATCATATGGATGAAGATAATTACTAAAGCCTGGTATTTTCAACTCACCTAAGACTTTTGGCTCCTTTGGATTTTCGCTATCGAGAACAAATAATGGATCAGTTTCTTTAAAGGTAACGAGATAAATCCTCTCATTCATAAATCTTGCTGAATAAATTCTTTCTCCTCTTGCTAAATCTTCAAGCTGCCCGATTTGCTTCATATTTTCATCTAATATATAAAGATTATTAGCGGATGGTCGCTGACTATCCCATGTTTGCCCTTTCGTTGTGGCAATGCGGAAATTCCCTTTATATTCGTCCATTGAAAACTGATTCAACACTGTTCCAGGAACTTCATTTGAGCTTTGAAATTCAACCTTCATTCCATTCACTGCATATTTATAGACAGTCGTATTCGGACTATACGAATAGTTAGCTTCCATAGTAAGTGGGGCATTATTTGTAATGGCTAAATACAGATTGTTTTTAGACATATATAGCTGATTGCCACTGCCTAAATAAGTCGTGAGCGCTATTTCTGCATATGGTTTATTCAAATCGATAACGGCAATATTCGTGAAATTCGTTTCATCTGAATCAGGAAAAAATTGAATATCATCATACGCCGCAGCAAACATCTCATTCCCTTTTGCAGAATCATAATATTTTGGACGCATATCCAATTCAGGATTTTCTTTTAGCAGCCCAATTTCCGGATATTGATTAACGATTAAATAGGCCTTTCCATCCATTAATCTAGATGCAACTAACGAACCTTCAATATCTATTTCCCTCATTTGCTTTGGGGACTGCTTATCTCTCACATCATAAATGATCGCCTTTGTTGTTTCATGAACCGGTGCAGTCTGCTTTGATTTAGTTTGAGAAAATTCTGCTAATTTTTCATAACTATTCCCCATCACAATGAGTTGATCCCCATATAAAAATAATTCACTCGGATAGAACGATTCATTAAATGTAAGTTGTGCTTCTAATTTCATCTTATCTGCTGGGACTGCTTTCACGATTTGCAGCTTCCTATCTACCACTTGGAATATATGTCTCCCGTCTGTTTTAACGATATCCCCTTCGTCAATACCTGCGACTTGAACATTTGTTTCAGAATGATTACTTCCTGATGAATTATCCTCGCTCGACTTTGTACTTTCCTCTTTAGCCTTATCGTTCCCATAGGCAACGGGTTCTTCCTTTAAACGTTTTAATAAATAAGCATTTAATTTACTTTTTGATTCTGCCTTCGGTAATGATTCTTTAACGATAAACTTCAACTTTTGCGCGGCATGAAGATTCCTCCCTAATGTAGACTGAATATCATTCGTCATATGCAAAGTATACGTTTGTAATCGATAACCTTCATCAGGAGGTAATATGATAATCGCCGTTTGATCATCGTTCAATAGTAACGATACCTTCACTTTTTCTCCTTTTTCATCAAGGATATAAACAGTTTGTTCATTAACACTTTTTGGATCAATTTTACTTGATAATTGAATTTTCCATACTTTGTTTTTTAGAACTTCCACGTTTTCTTCGAATTCACTTACAACCTGTAACTGAGTATTTGAAAATATAATGAAGATGATGATCATAAATGATAATATGCTGCCGATGATTAATTTAGGCTTTCTCATTTGCCTCACTCTCCTTTATCTCAATTGACGAGGATTTCCATGTCTTCGTTACAATTATTTCCTTACAAAAGGCAAAAAAAATCCACCCTATTATTTAGAGTAGATGTGTATTTATTGACCCTCATAGTTTTCCGTTTGCTCCAATAATAAGTCTATTTCAAAATATTTAATGAAAAAATTTATTTCATCATCCGCTAAATCTGCCGTTTCTTCTAAAATTTGATCAATATCTGTCGTTTTTAATATCATTTTTTCTCCTCCTTTTTCATTAAAGGAATGAAAATTTGCTAATTCGAGCGTTTTCTAATATTACTACTAAACAATTCGTTCAACCCTTGTTCTTTTTGGGGGTGCATTTGTACTTTATAACGAACATCTCGATTAAATCTATCTTACATTCTGCTTTCATTATTGTAAAGCAATATTTTTAGCTTTCTACTAAGCTTTCAAAAGGATTAATACATCTCTTTTTTAAATCCTTTCAAAAATTTGTTTTCAATTCGTTTCGTAAAAAAATATAAAAACCAAACAGCATGATTTTGTTCATCAGCCGCAACCCGAGTAAAGGCTTGCTTTATCATTGGATCCGTCGCTTTATCAGCAATATCATGATAAAAATCAACTGTTTCTTGTTCATCTTTTATTGCATATTCAAGCCCTGCTTTATAAGTATTTGGACATTCCTCTTTTAATTGTATTCTCGGATTTTTTCCTGTTAGTTGAACAAATATTTGCGTAAATAATTCATAATGTTTCATTTCATCTCGCTGAATTTCTAGAATTTGCTCTCTTTCTTTCGATGAATGGGCTAAATTCGCTAATTTTTGATAGCATTGAATCGCGTTATATTCTCCAGAAATGGCCTTTTCAATATCGTTTATTTGCGTTTCCTCTAATCTGTTTGTTTGATGAAAATTAATAAATGGGTACATATTAATCCCTCCTTGCTTTATTGACAATTTTATTTTATGGCGGAGTTTTAAGATTGTGCATGATCTGAAAGTTTATTAACCTAAATCTCGATAATATGCTAAAATATGTATCCGGATGATTAAATAGTAAAGGAAGATTCAATTACATTTGTAACCAATGATTCTTTATAAAAGGGGTCCATTCTGACAAATCCATCCTAAATTGAGGTAAGCGTCTAAACCAAAATATCATAATTTTTCACTTCTTCAATCAATCTATCATTCCATATATTACCACATCCCATCCATTTTTTTCACTAAAAATAAAACCAACCATGTCAGCTAATTCTCGTTGCGACAATTCCATTTTTTGTAATAATTTTATTATATTAGTAAAACTTCAATTATAATCATTCACAAGTTTGTCAATTTTCCTCACTCATAAAAAAACCTTTTAAATCAAGGTTTTTCCGCTTTTTTCTTCCTTTTAATAAATCCCAAATATTTACTTACTATTTTCGTCACATAATCTTGAAATCTATTATGTTATCATCATTAACACAGTGGAAATATAGTTATATTTCAAAACCTATTATACTTACCTTCATCTTTTTAAAAAGGATGAAAAATGATTTCATTTCGTGAATTATTCAATAATGGTACTACCGTAAAGAGGAGATGGAAGTTGCATGAAATCAAAAATGGTTTTGCTTTCACTCGTAGGTCTTTTTTCTACCATTCTATTGAGTGGCTGTAATTTAGTTGTATTCCAACCGCAGGGACCTGCAGCAAGAAGCATAACTCAACTCATTAACTGGTCACTATTATGGATGCTTCTAATCGTTGTTGTCGTATTGACATTATTTATTGTGATTATTTGGAAGTATCGTGAAAAACCAGAGAATATGGATTATGAACCGCCAGAAGAGCATGGACATACTGTGCTTGAATTGATCTGGACGATCATCCCCATTCTGATCGTTATTGCATTAACAATACCCACTGTCAAAACTTTATATTCTTTAGAAAAAGTTCCTGAAGGCTATGAGAACAAAGAGCCGCTAACGATTCATGTTACATCCGCAGATTGGAAATGGATCTTTAGTTATCCTGAACAAGGAATTGAAACCGTTAACTATGTGAATATTCCGGAAGATCGTCCAATCCATTTCAAGCTTACTTCTGCTGGAACCATGCAATCATTCTGGATTCCTTCATTAAGCGGACAGAAATATACAATGAATAAAATGGAGACAGAATTGTATATTGTTGCCGATCATCCTGGTACTTATTTTGGAAAAAATACAAACTTCAACGGTCGAGGCTACGCTGATATGGAGTTTGAGGTGCTTTCTCAAACACAAAAGGATTTTGATAAATGGGTAAAAGAAGCAGAAACAAAAGCACCAAAACTTACAGAAAAAGAGTATTACAATCTCTTGAAACCAACTGTTCTTGGTAGATTAACATATTCAAATACTCATCTCGATTGGGTAAACCATGCCGACCATCAATCAAAAACGTATACAAATCCAGAATTGTATCGCGGGCATGACTATCCTGGGAAAATTTTTGAGGATAAAGATAACTATCAAAACATAAAAAATGAAAATGCAAAAGATGGTGGTGAACATCATGGACATTAGATGGGATAAAATTTTCATTTCTGGTGATCCGCTCATTCTTGGATCGCAAATTGCCATACTATTAACTATGCTCGGAATTATTGGCGGGCTAACATATTTTAAGAAGTGGGGATGGCTTTGGCGCGAATGGCTGACAACCGTTGATCATAAAAGGATCGGAATTATGTATATTCTTGCAGCGGTGCTGATGTTTTTCCGTGGTGGTATGGATGGATTGATGATGAAAGCCCAAACTGCCAGACCTGAGATGGGTTTTTTAGATGCGCAGCATTATAATGAGGTCTTTACAACTCATGGTGTCATCATGATTCTATTTATGGCAATGCCCTTCCTTATTGGATTAATGAACTTCATTGTCCCATTACAAATAGGGGCACGCGATGTTGCCTTTCCGCAACTAAATGCATTAAGCTTTTGGTTATTTTTCAGTGGAGCCATGTTATTTAATGTTTCTTTCGTTATCGGTGGATCACCTGATGCTGGTTGGACTGCTTATTTCCCACTCGTTGGTAAAGAATTCAGTCCGGGGATTGGGAATAATTTCTATGCTGTTGCGATTCAGATCGCTGGTATTGGTACATTAATATCGGGCATTAACTTTATTGTGACGATTTTGAAAATGAGAACAAAAGGCATGACATTAATGAAAATGCCGATGTTCCCTTGGACTACACTCATTACGTCAATTATTATTGTTGCAGCATTTCCAATTTTCACAGTTGCCCTTGCGTTGATGACATTTGATCGTCTATATGGAACACATTTCTTTACATTATCTGGCGGTGGGCTTGATATGCTTTGGGCAAACCTCTTCTGGTTATGGGGGCATCCTGAGGTTTACATTGTTGTACTTCCAGCGTTTGGAATTTTCTCAGAAGTTATTGCAACTTTTTCAAGAAAAACATTATTTGGCTATAAGGCAATGATAGGCTCTATCGTTGGTATTGCGTTCCTGAGTATGCTAGTTTGGGTTCACCACTTTTACACGATGGGCTCAGGCCCTGCTGTAAACTCTGTTTTCTCGATAACAACGATGGCGA
This sequence comes from Bacillota bacterium, assembly GCA_023389895.1. GTDB lineage: Bacteria > Bacillota > Bacilli > Bacillales > Cytobacillaceae > Cytobacillus. The sequence goes on along the minus strand of JAEWDX010000325.1, from coordinate 2,921 downwards.
TTGCCATTCCGACTGGCGTTAAAATGTTTAACTGGTTATTTACAATGCGTAAAGGTCGGATAAAAATGACTACCGCTATGCTTTGGGCGCTGGCATTTATTCCGAATTTCTTAATCGGTGGTATTACAGGTGTTATGCTTGCAATGGCTGCGGCTGATTTCCAGTACCATAATACATTATTCCTTGTCGCCCATTTCCATTACACATTAATTCCTGGTGTTGTGTTTGCCGTATTTGCTGGACTTTATTACTGGTGGCCAAAAATGTTTGGCTTCATGTTAAACGAAAAAATAGGAAAATGGCATTTCTGGTTATTTGTTATCGGCTTTAACATGACATTTATGCCAATGTTCTTCCTTGGATTAAATGGTGCAGTCAGAAGAGCGTACACATATTCTGTTGAATCAGGCTTTGCACCATTATTCTTAATTTCTGCTATTGGTGCACTTATTTTAGCAGCTGGCTTTGCCGTCTTCTGCTATAACCTTTATTGGAGCTATCGTCATGCAGACAGAAATATTTCAAGCGATCCGTGGGATGCACGAACTTTAGAATGGTCTACCGCTTCACCGGTGCAATTTTATAATTTTGCTAAAACACCGGAAGTTTCTCGTCTTGATGAATTCTGGCATATGAAGAAAGAAAAGAAAGATTTAACTCTAAAAGAAAGTGAAATAAAAGAAATCCATATGCCGAACAACTCTGGACTTCCAGTATTTATGGGTGGTGTGTTCTTAGTTGCTGGATTCTTCCTTGTTTTCGAATGGCATATTGCTGCCGCTATTGCCGCAATTGGAATTTTCGCTGGACTCATTATCCGTTCGTTCGATTATAACAACGGCTATCATGTGAAAAGAGAAGAAATTAAAGCAACAGAAAAAGCATGGCGGACTGTAGATGGAGAGGTGCAGAAATATGTCAAGTAATATTAATACGTCATTGCCGCTAGAATATCAAACTGAGCAAGATCGGATGAATATTCTTGGCTTCTGGGTTTTCCTTGGGGCAGAGATTATCCTGTTCGCTACCCTCTTCGGTGTATATGGGGTTCTTAACCAGCGTTTTGCTGGTGGACCTACACAACAAGATCTATTTGTCATAAAGGATGTTATGATACAAACGATTCTTCTCTTAACAAGTAGTTTTACGATGGGTATCGCCATTTATGAAATGCGCCGCCATAACTTAAAAGGGTTAATTATGTGGCTTATTCTCACTTTAGCCCTTGGTGCTGGCTTCTTATTCATGGAGATTACTGAATTCACTCATTATGTGCACGAAGGAGCGACTATGCAAACAAGTGCCTTCCTTTCAAGTCTCTTTGTATTGCTAGGTACTCATGGTGCCCACGTAACTTTAGGGATTGGTTGGGCGACAATCGTCATTATTCAGTTGTTAAGAAGAGGACTCACACCTGTAACAGCTCGAAAAGCATTTATTATCGGACTATATTGGCATTTCCTCGATGTCGTCTGGATCTTTATCTTTACATTCGTGTATTTGAAAGGTTTGGTGGGCTAAATGGAAAAGAGAAATCAAGGCTTCCCACTTAGTCATCTCATTGGCTTCATTTTCTCTCTCGTATTAACCTTTGGGGCAGCAACAATTGCCTTGAAGACTGATCTTTCTGCTTCTGCGATTATGTGGATTATCGGAACTTTAGCGTTTTTGCAGGCGGGAATCCAATTATTCATGTTTATGCACTTACGTGAAGGCGAAGATGGAACATTAAACATTGTAAATATTGTTTATGCAGTATTTACGGCCATCATTATCGTCGTGGGTTCTATATGGGTCATGTCTTCAGGACATATGAACCATCAAAATGATCAGACGCATATGGAGAACATGAATCATATGGAACATTAGAAATAAAGCAGAAAACTGGCCCATTTAATATGAGCCAGTTTTTTCATGAAAAAGTATTTGAGTGAAAGAATTATTCTAAGAAGCTTTCTTTTCGAGTACATCTCGGTTATCTTTCCTCATAATTAATTGCGGAACGACGGATAATACGAGAATCAGTACTAGCGAGCAGAAAATCCATGCGCCTAGCATTGTTGTTCCATTTGCAGCAAAGGAGAAAAATACAGGATTCTTTACGTCTGGTGCAAAGTATTTAATAAAAATAACTCCTGCAAGAAAATGCCAGAAATAACGAGCAACACTTCCGACAAATACAGCCACAACTACCCAAATAAATGCTGTCCTCTTCTTCCCTGCCCGAAATTCCTTTTGAATCTTATTGTAGAATAATCCGGCAAACCCAATAAAAGCAAAGGCAATAAAATATTCAATAAATCCTTGAACTGGATGGATAATCCATGCATCTCCCGTTGCAATTTGAAGAATCCCCCATAATAATCCTGCTATAAAGCTAGCTCTAAATCCCCAACGAAAAGCAAGTAAGAAAATGGGTATCATCGCAAATGAAATTGAAATATTCGGAATTGGTTTAATAGATGGTAGTAAATCCAAAATTAAAGCAAAGGCGGCAAAAAATGAAATTTCGATTAATGCAAGTAAACTTAATTTTTTCAAAATAAAATCTCCCCTTTTCGTTGATACGCGACCTCAAGGGGAGAACAGAAAGAGCAGAGCAATTAAGAACAAATTTGCGAATGCAAAAATGCCCCAAATTAACTTTCTTCTATTCGAGCCACATTCCTACGCTAGAATTAACTAACAGGTTCAAAGGGTCAGAACAATAATTGTTCACTCTCAGCATTTCGCTCCCCTTGTGGTTACGTTTATATTCATATCAAAATCAGTATAACCCACTTACCAATATTTGTGAAGGGTTAACATACCTTTTCTATCATAATTAGGTAACTCTCCATTTTTTTCATCCATTTACAAAAATCAATCCCTATTCTAACATCCTCATATTATCTATAATTAAGATATACAATGTACGAGGA
>JAEWDX010000304.1 GCA_023389895.1 Bacillota bacterium | reverse complement strand
TAATAGAACATTCAATGCTCCGAAGTTTGGATTAAGAATTAACTTCCAAAGAAAACCAACAACAATTACAGAGAGTAATCTTGGCAGGAAATAGGCAATTTTTAAAAATTCCGCACCGCGAATTTTTTGATAAATAATGTATGCTAAAAGGAATGCCAAACCATTTTGGACGATCATTTGCACAATGAAATATAAAACATTATGCTCAAAGGCATTCCAGAACATGCCACTGAATGGTTCAAGTGTAAAGAGATTCTTATAGTTCTCTAATCCAATAAAAGCGCCTCTTTTTATCCCTTTCCAATCAAAAAAACTATACATTAGTGCTGCAAATAATGGATAAACAATGAAAAGGCCATAGATAAGAAAGGCGGGAATCGGGAAAAGATGAATATTCCATCTTTTCCACTTCCTTTGTTTTATCTGCTTTACTTTAACTGGATTTATCTCAGCTTGCATATTCACCGCCCCCTACCTTTTTAAATCAAGTATCATTTTCTATATATACACGCCTAGCCTCAACGTCGTGCTGGCTTGCTTCGAGTGCCATCGGCTCGAGATCATAAGCCGATAAGCAGTCACTCTACGCATAACGTTTTCCTTTATCTTAGTCGAGATCAGTCCAATCCATACGACGCTGACCACTAAGGAAAGCTTCTTCAAATAATCATTGCAGAAACAATCTGTTTTTTGATTGTTCCGAAGGCACTTGCGCTTTTCTTATTGAAACGGTGCAAACCAAGTTTCGGCATTTTCTTGAACCTTCTGTGCCACTCCTTCAGGTGTTTGTTGTCCAAGATACATCCCTTGAAGCTCTAGCTCTAATGTTGCTTTCGTTGTAGGATTCCCTCCAGCAAAATGAACAACCATCATATACGGAGTTGACATAGACACGATCGCTTCACTTAAACTATTAACTAACTCGTCATCTGATTTAACAGTAGGATTTGCACTAATCATTTTAAATTCCTTCGTAAATAATTCACCAAATTCTGTTGTTGTTAAAAATTGAAGGAATTTCTTTGCTTCCTCTTTATGTTTAGAGTTTGCGTTCAAAGCAAATGAGCCATCCACCCAAGCTGTAATCGTCGCATCTTTTCCAACTGCGGAAGGCATTGGGAAGAATCCAAGATCTAAATCAGGGTTCATGCTGCGCAATACTTCAATTTCCCAGCTCCCCATTGGGAACATAGCTGCCTTTCCTGTAAAGAATAATGTCCGGATATCTTCCATACCAAGACCTTCATAATTATCTGGGAAGTATGCTTTTAGTTCATCCATTGCTTTAATTGAATTAACAAACTCAGCACTATTAAAATCTGTTTCTCCCTTTGTAATCTTTTCTACAAATTCATTGCCACCATACTGTGCTGGACCGAATATGCCATGTGCAGCTGACAATAACCAACCTTCTTTACTCCCTAATGCAATTGGGGTTATGCCTTCTGCTTTTATTTTTTCATTAAGGGCAATAAATTCATCCCATGTTTTTGGTAGTTCTAATCCTAAATCACTAAAAATCTTCTTATTATAAAACATTTGTGTCGTACTCATATTTAATGGAACCCCATATTGCTTTCCATCTGAACCTTTTGAGGCTGCTAACGCTGTTTCAGGAAATACACTTAAACCTTCTAATCCATCAAGCGACTCTATATAGCCACCATCAGCCAATGCTATCCCTGGTGCATATGGACGCAGATGAAAAATATCCGGACCCTCGCCACTTTGTAATGCAGTATTTAAAATGGTGTTATATTCCGTATTTTTCGATGGCTTGAACTCTACCTTAATGTCTGGATACTGCTTGTTGAATGCTTCAATTGCCTTTGCATAACCCGCTGTATCCTCTGTTCTCCAGCTACCGATTGATAATGTTACCGTTTCCTTCTCGCCATCCTTTGACTTTCCTGATTCTGGTTTCTCAGAACCTCCTGTGTCTTTTGAGCATGCTGCGGAAAACATTAAAACGAACGTAAATAACCCTACTAACCAAAGCTTCTTTGTTCTTTTCATTACAAATGCCTCCTTATTGATTATTGGTTTTTGACTACAGAATTAAATCAATCTATTAAAAATTTCACTTTACTTTAGTAAGCGAAATTGCATACCTGATTGAGGCTCTGCTTTCCCTTCTATTCTAAGAAATAGGGGAAACGTAAGTATCATAAATAAGTGAATGAAGCTTCTTTCTAATTGTTCTTATTTTTGTTTGTCTGCCAAAATGAACCGCATTTGTTAGAAAGACAACGATTAATTGTGCAGATGGACAAATCCAGACACTCGTTCCCGTAAATCCTGTGTGGCCAAAGGAACCTGCCGGCCATAGATCTCCAATTGAGAGCGAATCACCCTGCCCACTCCACACTTCAAAACCGAGGCCACGATTATTTTGTCGATGTAAAATGGCGGATCTCATTAAGTAAGGTGGAATTAAATCTTGCTTCTCAGGATTTAGCCAGTATGAAGCATATTTCGCCACATCCTTAGCCGTTGAAAATAACCCAGCACTACCACTTACACCATTGAGATGAAATGCCTTTTCATCATGGACATCTCCTTGTATATAGTTGTTTTTATACCATTCTGTCGAAGCTGCTAGTTGTTTTTTAATATTTGGTAGTAGATAAGTAGTTTCAGATAAGCCCCATGGCTTGAAAATATGCTCTTTTGTAAACTCATTCAATTTCTGCCCTGTTACTTTTTCAACTACTTTTCCTAATAAAATCATCCCTAGATCGCTATATAATGTTGCCGTTCCAGGAGTATAGGCTAGTTCAGTCGTAAAAATTTCCTCCAAAATATCTGTTTTTTCCATGCGCTCCCTAGCAGGAAGATCGGCAGGAAGTCCAGACGTATGCTCTAATAATTGATGAATGGTAATCTCCCTGTTATTAAATTGGGGCAAAAATGAATGTAGAGTATCTTCTAGGTGCAGCTCATTTTTAGCAGCTAATAATAAAAGAGACGGAAGTGTGGCGATTATTTTCGTTAAAGAGGCAACATCAAAAATTGTTTTTGTCGTTATCGGCTGCCTGAGATTATATCTGTCAATAAATGACCCATATGATTGGAAACATTTCGTTTCGTTATTTTTAGAGATATAAAGAACAGCTCCAGGAATTTGTCGTTCATCAATTAGTTGCTCTATATAGTTTCTAGACATTTTTTTTCGATGCCTTCACAGCTTTTCTCGTTCTTTCTAAAGCTTGAATATTTCTATCAGAATTTGCCTTTGTTACACCTAAGAATAAAATATCGACTACAGTTAACTGAGCAATTCGCGAGCTTGTTGCCCCGCTGCGGACATTTCTTTCTAATGAAGTCGTATGCAATTTGACATCTGCTAAAGATGAAGCTGGATTATCACCTGATTTCGTAAGGGTAATAATGCTTGCTCCATTTTCCTTTGCTACCTTTAATGATTCAATGACATCAATCGACTGCCCACTATAAGAAATTCCAAAGGCAACATCCTCTTTTGTTAAGTTTGCCGAGATGGTTAATTGAGTGTCTCCATCAAATGCCGCCTCACACCAACGATTAATCCGTGTTAACTTTTGCTTTAAGTCTTGAGCAATAACTGCTGAGGCTCCTAACCCATATACAGCGACCAATCTCGCATTGGAAATAAGCGCGACCGCCTTTTCCAGCTCTTCCTCTGACAGAACAAGCAATGTGTTTTGGATCGACTGGATATTATTTTGTGACACAGATTGAATAAATGATTTCATTGAATTATCGCTGGGTATATCCTCATAAAGACTGCTTGTATTCTCGGATTTTGCCAGTTCATATGCAATTTTAAGCTTTAATTCTTGAAACCCCTTACATTTTAGTGATTTGGATAGGCGAATAATGGTTGCCTCACTTACCTTCGCTTGTTCAGCTACTTTCTGAATAGACTGATTCACAATTTCATTAGGATAGCGAAGAATGTATTCTGCCGCTTTTCTCTCAGTTGGCTTAAAGGTATGGATACTTTCCTGAATAAAGAGAATATCTGAGCTCATAAAATGATCACCTTTTTCAAAACTTTCTTAATTGCGATTATATAAAATAATGTTTCAAAGATCAATATTTTTATGAAATTTTATTTCAACAAAATTCGCAAGAAAGTAAGACCTATTCACATGAATCAAAGATATAAAATTATACAATAATAATGAATAGGCTACATCTAGCTCTTTTGGTCACTTAAATACACAAATTGAAATCTTGTTTTTAGAATAATTACAGATTTTCCTAAACTAATTTAAAAAATAATAGCACAATAAAAATTCACACTCATTGGTTCCTAAAAATGGACGCCAGAGTGTGAATTTTTAGTCGCTACCCGCCTTTGTTTTTTCGAATTACTCCATTAAGATCTCCTCGATAACCTCATCCGTAAGCCAAGCTAATCCAGACCCATTCGATTCGATTAGTTCGTCAATGAGCTCACGTTTTTTCTGCTGCAGTTCGTTCATTTTTTCCTCGATCGTACCTCGGGCTACGAGTTTAATGACTTGGACAACCTTCGTCTGTCCGATACGATGGGCACGGTCTGCAGCTTGGTCCTCGACTGCCGGATTCCACCAAAGATCATAAAGAATGACCGTATCAGCCCCCGTCAAATTAAGACCAGTCCCTCCTGCCTTCAAAGATATGAGAAAAAAATTCCGTTCTCCAGCATTAAACCGATTCGCTAGCTTGAGCCTTTCCTCAGACGGTGTACTACCATCTAAATAAAAGAAAGGCAGTCCCGCTTTCGCTAATTCTCCACCAATAAGACCGAGCATTTTCGTAAATTGAGAGAAAATGAGCACTCTTCTACCAGAAAGCTTCGATTCCTCTATGATTTGCATAAGCTGTTCAAATTTCGCTGAGCTCCCCTGATAACCATCAATAAACAAAGCAGGGTGACAGCAAATTTGCCGCAATCGTGTTAAGCCTGCGAGAATCCGAATCCGATTCTTTCGCAATGTATCTTTATCCAAATGTTTAAACGCATCATGCCGTAGCTTCGACAAATAAGCTGTATAAAATTTTTTCTGCTCAGGTAACAGCTCCACAGATTCGATTGTTTCAAATTTTTCAGGCAGCTCAGCAAGCACTTCCTCCTTTAGCCTTCTTAGCAAAAAAGGGCGAATTCGCTTCGCAATCGTTTTCGTAGAAAGATGACTATATTCCTTTAGCTCTTGAAATAATTCAGGAAAAACAACATGAAAAATTGCCCAGAGCTCCTCCAACGAATTCTCAATTGGTGTACCTGTTAGCGCAAATCGATGATCGGCCTTCATTCGCTTCACCGCTCTTGCCGTTTTAGTTAAAGGATTTTTAAAAACTTGTGCCTCATCGAAAAACACGGTATGAAAGTCTATCTTTTCGTACCACTTAATATCTCTACGCAGCAACGGATAAGACGTAATCACTACATCCATATCTAAGACAGCTTTTTGCAAAATGGTTCTTTCCTCTTTATCACCGTCAATGACAATCGCCTGCACATCAGGAGCAAACTTCATAAACTCATGAAGCCAGTTATATGTTAATGATGACGGACAAACAACAAGAATAGGACGCTTCTTTTCCCGAATAATTGAGAGTTCAGAGAGAATAAATGTAATGCTCTGCAACGTTTTCCCTAGCCCCATATCATCTGCGAGAATGCCTCCGAATTGATAGCTAGCAAGGGTTTTCATCCACTTATATCCGTATTTCTGATAATCGCGCAAAATGGCTTCTACACTGCTTGGCACTTCAAACGCTAGACTTGCGGGATCACGGAGCTTCTCGATGAATTGAAGAAAAGATTGTTCAAATGTAAAGACACTCTCCCCATTAATTGACTCAAGCATGCGCATTCCTCTCACAATCGGTATATTCAAGCCAGCTTCCAAATCTTCATCCTGAATGGGTGCCGCCGCTAAAAACCGCTGAATCTCATCGAACTCTCTTGTCTCCAATGACAACAGTGAGCCATCTCGAAGCCGATAATATTTTCTTTTTTCCTCAAGTGCCGCAAGAATATTACGAATATGCTGTTCTGGAATCCCATCCATTTCAAACTTAAACTCTAGCCAATTCGTGCGCTCTTTCTTCACCTTTACACGAATTTTGGGATGTATATCTCCACGGGAAATCCGATTTCGGATAGCTGTTGTTGCATAAATTTGCACAAGTTTCTGTAGCTTTGGCACGATATTGTATAGAAATTCATACTCTAATTCTTCATTTTGTAGAAAATAACCACCGTCTGTCTTCGCTAATTCTCCGTCATCCATAAGCTTTAAAATCGCATCCTCTTTCACTATATCTCGAATGAGCAATGCATCCATTCGCGGATCCCGGTTCTCCAACGGATTGATGATGATATTCTCATAATGAAATTCTAGCCCCGCTAAAAGGCGATTTTTCACGCGATCTAAATAAAGCTTAGCAATTAAAGGTGTTTTCATATATTGCTCAGAAATCGTTCGTGAAAGATGAACAGCGCCTAATTTTTTCAAACCGGGAACAACTTTTTCAAGAAAAAAATCAAGCTGTTCTGGGAAAATCGGAATTTGATTCGTGCCTGAAGTCTCAAGCATTCCCTTTAAATCTGCTAATCGCCTGCAGTCATCTTTTTCCAAACGAATGATCTTTCCGTTACATAGAACAGTCTGGTAAGAATCTAGCACGATCACCTGATTTAATCCGATTATTTTCAATTCATATTGTTTCCCTTCTTTTTCAGAAAAGGAAAACTGCAACGGTAGTGGTCCCTCTGTTAAATAAATCCCTTCAAACGAATCCCCAGCATACTCTAGCTTGAATGATGTGTTTAACAGGAATGGAAGAAGCCGCTCCCAAGAAGATGGAGGAATGAGCAGCATCGAATCATGAAGCGGATAACTTTCATTCCGTGTTTCAACATCTATTTTTTCATCATCGATCACTTTAATAAGCTGTTGAACTACTGCATCTGCTTCTTGCGAGAAACAATGAAGACTTGGATCGTATGTAAAAGAAAGCGAGAGTAAGCATGAATTTCCTGCCTTCATTTGTTGAAGAAACGGTCGGATTTGCTGTACAGGAAAGGAAGCTATTTTCATTCCCATTCCAAACATATACCTCTGCTCATCAACGATAACAGCGCTACATGTAAATTCAGTTGAAAGCGGTTGTCTATTCTCGAAATGAGCCTGCTCTTTACTTGGACGAGTTGACCGTTCATTGAAGAGAGTGAGCAGTTCATCCGTTAATGTGCTTGGATAATCTGCCTGTTCCCTATTTGGTACAAACGGAATAATCCCTTTACACTGATGCTCATAAAGAGCAATTAATACGGCTGCTACATGCTGACATTCCGTTTTCATAGAAGCAAGCCTTGGGCAGCTGCACGTTGAACGGATATTATCGTTCTCATCCATCTTAACAATCACATGAAAATCTTCTACTCCCGTAACCGTAGCCTCACACTGATTTGCTTGAAAAGTATGAAATGCTACTTTATTCGCACGATAAAAAGAGTCCCCTCTTTTGAAGGAGACTGTTCCACACATTCCTTGGATCATTTTTGGGTTTAATTTCACATTCATAGGACATCCCCCTTGTTGAAAAATGGAAGCGCCTTTGGACTCCAGTATCTATAACGATAAGATGTTTTTTTCAATTACACTTTTCGGCGAATTCATCTCGTTTTCTTTTTCACTTTTCACTAAAAAAAATTATATCATATTGCTAGGCAAGCCACCTAGCAATGGAAAGAAAGAAAAAAATAAGAGTGCCCCTTACCGAATTTTTCCGTTAATTTTTTTCATTACTTTTACTTTATTTTTCCTAATCCTATGCCGATATAACAATTATAACTGCGTTCACAGTGATAACGATAAAAAAAATGCGTTTAGTTACAGAAAAAAAGGCTAAATATTATGGATCAGTAAATTTTACGACAGGGGTTTAAGAGAGCATGAAAAATTTTTTTAAATTTAAAAGTGTACAGACGATGATTTTCTTAGGTTTTCTAGTTATTCTAGTTGTTAATGCTATGATGAGTTCATTTCATTATTTTTCTACACAGCAAGTGAATGTTCAAACCAATGAGGTTATTGAAAATAGATTGCCTCTATTAGTTAGCAGCAATAAATTATTAATTGAAATGAATGAAAGCTTGGCGCTAATTCGTGGTTACTTTCTTTATAAAGATGAAGACTTTAAAAAAAACTATTATGAATCGATCAAACGGGCCAATAAATTGGAAACCGAAATCGAAAGCCAATCAAGCTCAGATAAGCTTCAGGAATTATTTAAGATAAAACACGAGTGGGAGGGCATCATCGAAATAGCCATTAAGGAGTTTGACAGTGGAAATTCGCAAAAGGGCATAAGTACACTTAGTGACGCCAAAAATCTTTCAAAGGAATTACAGGAAGGCTTCCTAATATTTTCCGCAACGGAAGAAAGATTAATGCAAGAGAGTGGAGAGGAAATTATTTCGATTGGAAATCGCGTTGCTAACTTAAATCTGATCGTATCAATTGTGATTTTGGCTATTGGAATTGCTATCGCATATATTACAGCTAGATCCATTACCAAGCCTGTCAACATGGTTATGGATCGGATGAAGGCGATTGCAGAAGGTGATTTAAGTCAGGAGCAATTAGTTACAAACGGAAAAGATGAAATTGCGCACCTTGTAAAAGCAACAAATACAATGACTGAAAATACCCGAGACTTATTAAGTCACCTTAACACCGTTTCAGGAACGGTTACTGGGCACAGTGAAGAATTAATGCAATCAGCAAACGAAGTAAAAGCAGGAACAGAGCAAGTTTCTATAACGATGGAAGAGTTAGCAAGAGGAGCTGAAACTCAAGCGAACAGTGCTAGTGAGCTTGCAGCAAGGATGGGTACATTTAAAACAAAGGTTGATGAAGCAAATCGGAATGGAGAACAGATTCAAATCTATTCAAATGAAGTATTAAAAATGACTAATGAAGGTACTTATTTAATGACCTCTTCAACAGAACAAATGACGACGATCGATCAAATTGTTCAAGACGCAGTAAAGAAAATGGAAAACCTCGATAATCAATCAAAGGAAATTACTAAATTAGTTGTGGTTATCAAAGATATTGCTGATCAAACGAATCTCCTTGCTTTAAACGCTGCCATAGAAGCAGCAAGGGCTGGCGAGCATGGAAAAGGCTTTGCTGTCGTTGCAGATGAAGTAAGAAAACTTGCTGAGCAAGTAGCTATTTCTGTACATGATATTACTAAATTCGTTGAAAATATTCAAAAAGAGTCAAATATGGTTGTTGAATCTTTAGAAAATGGGTATGTAGAGGTTGAGAAAGGCACAGAACAAATTAAAGCAGCTGGTCATACCTTCGATCAAATAAATAACTCCTTAACTGAAATGGTATCGAAAATTCATATTGTTACCGAAAATCTTGGGCAAATTTCTGCATCTAGCCAAGAAATGAATGGTTCGGTTGAGGAATTTGCATCTGTCTCTGAAGAAGCAGCAGCAGGTATAGAACAAACTGCCGCCTCCGCCGAGCAGACGAGTGGATCAATGGAAGAAGTTGCAGGAAATTCTGAGCAACTTGCCAAATTAGCTGAAGAACTTTATGACTTAATAAGAAAATTTAAGCTGTGATTGCCTAATAACTCAGCGATAGAAGATTTTTTATTTTCGTGATGCTTGACCACTTATTAAAGGAGATGCCTACTAGGAAAATAATTGACTATTAGACATCTTCATCTTTATTGAAAAACATATCCGATTTTACTAGTTGAATTTATTTAAGATCCGTTGGTGGTATGTGGTACTTCGTTTTTTCACTGCCCTTTGTCAAACGAATACTCGCCTTTCGAAAGCCTTGGTATGAATCAAGTACAGCCACTAATAGGAAAATAAAAATTGGTCCAAAGAAAAGCAAATTTTTCAGTTCAACTGAATCAGATACTACTTCCGTCATATATGTGATAAAGGACGGGTTGAACAAATTTGGATTGCTAATCATAACGATGAATAGAATGAAAGAGCTAATATGAACAATTAAATTAAAAGCAGCTACTTTATTTGTCCATTGCGCTTTCATCCATTTATAGATCGTTAAAGCAATTTCTAATCCAATTATGACGACAATGAACGGCCAATACGAAAGCCAGACATCTTGATTAAATGTTGGGATTACCAACTCAAGACCTTTCTCACCCTTTTCATAGACGCCAGCAAAACTTTCTGCTTTAAAATATATCGTTGCCCAAATGGCTAGCCAAAAAAAATTGCTAAACACTTCTCCTTTTGAAATTGCCTTTTTCCTTGGAATATAGGGAGTATCCTTTAAATCCTCTGGCGTCCATTCTTTAAAGCTTGCTGTTAATGGTGTTTGTCTTTTCACACCTTCGGTACGTTCAATAATGGCAAAAACAAGCGTTACCCAGAAAAATACTTGGATAGCCGTACTTATTATGCCTGTGATGATTTCTCTAATACTAGTGATAATAATGTTTACCAACATTTCCCCGCCAGTGAATGTCAAAATATTTTCAACTATAATAACGATACATGGTATCATGATTGCTATTGGCAAAATCATTTTTAATAAACGGATATAGACATCATAATATCGTGGTCCGATTAAATGCATTGGTCGATCTTGATAGCGGCTCGCAAGGAGTGCTGGATTTCCGAGCTGATAAAGAACCATTTTTACATCTTTTTCAGAATAGTTTTCTGGCAGCATATCCTCAATCGTCGAATTTAACTCCATTGCAATATCATCGCGATCTTTTTCAGGGAGCCTACGTATTACTTCTTGAATATAAAGCTCAATTAGATTCATCGTTATCCTCCTTTGTCTAGCTTCGGCTCAGCTTTCCTTCTTTAATAAAGAATAAAGCTCCTGAGACGTCTTTTCCCATTCCTTCTTTAATGCTTGAAAAATCTCAATCCCGTATTCACTTAATACATAATATTTCCGCGGCCTACTTTCCGAAGTATCCCACATACTTGTCACTAGCTCTTGTTTTTCCAACCTGCGAAGCAATGGATATAACGTACTTTGGTCAATCGAAATATCACTCTTTTCTAATAGCTGAACAAGTGAATAGCCATATTGCGGTGTTCTTAACTGGCTTAATACTGCCAATGTCAGCGTTCCTCTCCTCAGTTCAGTCGATAGTGAATTCAACAGTGGATCCATTCATTCACCCCATCTCCTCTATACTGTATGTCATACATTATTTAATATACTATGTATCATACACTATTATGTTCCATTAATAAAGAAAATTTTTTCCAAATAATATATTTCTAAATCTTGACTTTTCTCTTAAAAATGTTGTTTATCATGCCTAATTAATTGTTCCACCAATTTGCGGCCATTATCATCATGGATCAACTTTTCTTAAAACGAAAAAAGGATGAAAAAAAAATAGAGCCTCATCCGGCCCTTGAAAACAAAGTCTCAATTAGAGTATTCTTAAGCATATAAAGTGAAACTTCAATCAGTGGGGGTTTTCCGAAGCACAGGACGTGCAAGTGCTGACGTTGCACAGGACGTGGCGCTTTTAGTCGGCCTCATCCCTCACTGATTGTTAGTTGAACCAATCACGCTCAAAACGCCACATCCTGTGGCTTCGCCTGACTAGGACATCCTGTCCGTCGTCGGGCATTTACGGGCTGTTAGATCCCCCACTTAGAATTTTTTGTTTCCACAACTTCTTGAAGTAGGGGTCTTACAGCCCGTTAATGCGGGATAAATCTCATTAAGGGTGTCGAAAACATGCGGATAAATAAATACATTAGCGAGTCTGGGAAAGCATCTAGACGCGGGGCAGATAAATTAATTAGTGAAGGTCAAGTTACGATCAATGGTAGACTTGCCAAAATCGGTGACCAAGTTGAACCTGGTGATGAAGTATTAGTAAATGGAAGTCCTATTCGGATAGAAAAAAATCATGTATATATCGCATTAAATAAACCAGTAGGCATTACAAGCACAACAGAAAAACATATTAAAGGCAATATCGTTGATTTCGTCAACCATCCATTAAGAATATTTCATATTGGCCGACTGGATAAAGACTCAGATGGGTTGATTCTTCTTACAAATGATGGAGATATTGTCAATGAAATTTTGCGTGCTGAAAATAAGCATGAAAAGGAATATATCGTTTCAGTGGACAAACCAATCACCCCGGAATTTCTGAAAAAGATGGCGGAAGGGGTAGAAATCTTGGATACAAAAACACTACCTTGTGAAGTCGTTCAACTTTCAAAATTTGTCTTTCAAATTATATTAAGACAAGGTCTAAATCGACAAATTCGCCGTATGTGTTCGGCTCTTGGTTACAAGGTCTATCGATTGCAAAGAACTCGTATTATGAATATCCATTTAGGCAATCTTCCACTTGGACAATGGCGAGATTTATCGAAGAATGAACGCAATCAATTATTTAAGGAATTAAACTATGAGCCGAAGGAATGGTAAACAAGGGGTATAAAGACATCCTTTTTGCGGTTAGCTGAAAATTGGTTCGCTATAGGCAGCTTTAGGAACATTTTTTTATGAAGTTTTGAAAAATAATGCGCCATAAGCTGCTTTAGAAACATATTTTTGGAGGATCGTAGAAAAATGATGCTCCATAAACCCACTTCACATTTTTGATTTACTTTTTTTCCATAACCGCAAAGTAGTTATTCTCAATATCAGCAAAGTTAAATACTCTTCCAGAAGGCATATTTACAATCTCCCCGACTGTAATACCCTTTTCCGATAAATCTTTATATAGTTTATCAAGATCGTCCGAGAAAAACATGAGCGAGGGTGTATTAAGATTCAATTCCGGCTGCATTTTAGCAATCAATTCTTTGTTGTGGAGAATGATACTCGTTTCAGCTTCCTTTGAGGGCGCAATCTCGATCCATTTCATCCCTTGTCCATTATCTTCTTCAGAAATAACAACAAATCCGATTTTTTCTGTCCAAAACCGCATTACCTCTTCCTGGTTCGTAACATACAACATTATTTGACCAACTTTATTAATCATTTCCTTCATTCCCTTCTTGTTCGTTTCGTTTTCATTTAAATAACATTTCCTAATAAAGGAAACAGTAACTGCCTCTATTCTACTTTTTGCACTTGAACCTATCAACCATATTATTGTTGCCTTCGTAATCTAGTTGCATTCATCATTAAGCGGAGTAGCTACTCCTCGCACACCAAAGACTATGCAAATTGATGTTAGCTCCATTCACATAAAATAGTAGCGCTTTAAGTCGGCAATACGACGGCAAATATGCTGCCTTTGCCCGGCTCACTTTGCACGCCAACTTCACCGCCACAAAGTTCCACTATGCGTTTTACAAGTGGAAGCCCAAGTCCGTATCCTGTTTTGGAATGAGAAAGATCACCCTGATAAAATTTATCGAAAATGTGAGCTTTAGTCTGATCGTCCATGCCGGGGCCGTCATCCTGAATAACAAACCGAATCTCGTCATTTACATTTGCAAGGGTAATATTTATTAAGCCACCCTGATAGGAAAATTTAATGGCATTATCTAAAAGGTTAAGCCAAATCTGCTGTGTCAAATCTTCGTTTCCGCTATAAATCACTTTATCTAATTCCACATTTACGGTAATCTCTTTTGCAGACCATTTGGGTTCCATTAGAACGATTGTCTTTCTGATTTGTTCATCCAGCCTGAACGGGACTTTATCCACAATAATTTCAAGGTTCTCGTATTTTGACAGCATGAGCACATTGGTGGAAAGCGCAGCTAAACGCTCTGATTCCGTTATGATAATGTCAAGATACTCCCGTCGTTCTTCCTCGGTAAGATTATTTTCCTTGAGAAGCTTTGCAAAACCACGTACAGATACGATGGGTGTTTTAAATTCATGGGAAAAGTTGTTGACGAAATCACTTCTTAACGTTTCAATACTCGAAAGTTCATGTGTCATTTTATTAAAGCTCTGAGAAAGTTCTTCCAATTCTCCGATGCCTTTTATATCTACCTTAACGCTAAAGTCGCCTCCGGCTACCTTACGTGTGGCATCAATTACCTTGCGGATCGGATTCAGCGCTTTTTTGCTGAGAAAGGCCGTAAGTGCCGTTCCAAGCAAAATGCAGAGGCCAAAAAGTGCAAACAACGGAAATAGAGGATTTCCGTTGTTTCCTCCCGGATCCTGTGCAGGATGACCAGAAAGAGAAATAACGCCCATATGTTGTAATAGTGCGGCACTACCTCCAATCAGTAAAAATGTCACCACCATAACACCGAACACAAACATCACCAATGTGATAGCAAGACTCAATCGTTTCTTAAAAAATTCTCTCATGTTCTTTTCACCGCCTTATAGCCAAGACCACGTACTGTAACAATTTCAAACTCTGACCAATCCCGAAATCTGTCCCGCAAACGGTTTATATGAACATTAAGTGTGTGGTCATCAGTCTCAGATTCCATTCCCCAAATCTCATCCATAAGTTGCAGACGGGTAAAAATCATATTCGGATAAGAAAGCAATTTAAATAAAAGGTAAAACTCTTTTTGCGGCAGCGTAATAACCTCATCCTCACGGGATACGGTGAGCGCATCATAATCGAGTACAGCCTTGCCGACTGTTAGCTTGTGGTCGCTGGCAATCTGCGCTCTGCGGAGAAGTGCCTTAATACGAAGTACCATCTCCTCCTCATCTACAGGTTTTGTCATATAATCATCCGTACCGACAAGAAATCCCTGCCTTTTGTCCTTTGGCTCCTGCTTGGCTGTAACCATCAAGATGGGTAGATTCTTCCATGAAAGCCGAAGTTGCCGGGTCACTTCATAGCCGTCCATATTCGGCATCATTAAATCAAGGACCACTAAATCAACGTGATGTTTTTCCATTAAATTAAGTGCTACGATGCCGTCCTCCGCCCCGTATGTTTCAAAACCGTTCTGTTTTAATACGGCACACATCAACTTTCTGGTATTTGTATCATCTTCAACCACTAATATTTTAAACATATAAAGCGCCTCCATTTAGCTTAATATGGGATAACTTATTATACCTTTGAAATGTAAACCGAAAATCAATTGTGTATTTCCATCCAGTTGATTTTCAGTTTACTTTACACAGCTACACTACAGGTGTACAAAGAAATGGAGGAATGTATATGCTGAAACTCAAACTGGACAATATTAAAAAAACATATAATAGCGGTGAAGTCGTTACCGCTTTAAAAGGTATATCAATTGGATTTCGTGAAAACGAACTCGTTTCCATACTCGGTCCGTCAGGCTGTGGTAAAACTACACTTCTTAATATTATTGGCGGTTTAGACCAATATGACAGCGGTGATTTAGTAATAAACGGTTTGTCCACAAAAGAATTCAAGAATAGTGAATGGGATGCTTACCGTAACCGCTCTATAGGGTTTGTATTTCAAAGCTATAATCTGATCGGACATCAAACGGTGTTGCAGAATGTTGAAATCGCTATGACTTTATCTGGCGTATCAGCTTCCGAAAGAAAACGCAGGGCGAAGCAGGCATTAACAGAAGTCGGGCTTGCAGACCATTTGCACAAGAAGCCCAATCAATTGTCCGGCGGTCAGATGCAGCGTGTCGCCATAGCAAGAGCGCTCGTGAACGATCCCGATATTATCCTTGCGGATGAGCCGACTGGAGCACTTGACAGCCATACCAGTGTTCAGGTCATGGATATTTTAAAGGAAGTAGCCAAAACACGTCTTGTCATCATGGTGACCCATAACGGTGAACTAGCAGAGCAATATTCAGACAGAATTATCCGTTTTTTAGATGGTGAAATTCAGTCGGACAGCAATCCAGTTCCGGAAGTCGAAACAGAAGAAACAATCGTACAAACACCCAAAAAGCAGAAGTTCAAGAAAACTTCCATGTCACTATTATCGGCAACATTGCTTTCCTTTAAAAATCTACTAACAAAACGAGGCAGAACGATTATTACAGCATTTGCCGGAAGCATTGGCATCATCGGTGTGGCGCTTGTTTTGGCTCTTTCAAACGGATTGTCGACATATATGAGCAGTATGCAGTCTGATACACTGACCGGCTTTCCCATTACCATCAGCACAGGTGAGCAAATGATGGATTTGACCGAACGTGGTCCTATAGGAAATAACGATGCTGACGCATATGCAGAATATCCGAAAAAAAACATTATGTACTCCTATGACAGTGAGAAAAACAGTAAAAAGCATAGCAATATCATCACACAAGACTATCTTAATTATATTGGAAAACTTGAAACAAAATTGCCTAATGCAGTCAACAATATTTCCTATACGCATGGAGTAAACATTAATCTTTTTGCAAAAGGACAAGACACAGCCGTAAAATTTGAAACTACGGCAATTCCAGTCGGTATGGAAATGATGGGTGGCAATAGCACCTATTGGCAAGAGCTTCCTGAAAATAATGAATTTATGTTATCTCTATATGATTTAATTGGTGAAGGAAGCCGTATGCCCTCAGGAAAAGACGAAGTTGTTTTAGTTGTTGATAAATATAACCGCATTGACAAAGCATTTTTTGATAAACTTGGTATTACTGACAATACCGAAAATTATAAGCTGACTGATTTTATTGGCAAAACAATCTTAAACGTTGTACCGAATAACGAATACTATACGAAAAATGGGGCTTTATTCACTGCTGCTGCGCCTACGGATTATGAAAAGCTTTATGACAGTGATACTGGAACAAAGCTCACGATTACCGGCATTATGCGTCCAAAAGAAGATACGTCAAGCAGCTATTTGTCACCAGGTATTGCTTATACTACCGCTCTGACCTCCTCCGTAGTTGAAGATGGGCAAAAGAGCGAAATTGCAACTGCACAAAAAAATTCGGATAAGGATGTTTTGCTTGGCACTCCTTTCACAGACAATAAGGCGATGGATAACGCATTATTAATGCTTGGGACAGATACCACCCCTACGGGTATTAATATTTATCCAAAAGATTATGAAAACAAAGACAGGATAAAAGAATACCTTGATCAATACAATGATGGCAAAGCAGACGATGATCAACTTATTTATACTGATTTGGCGGAAATGATTTCTTCCATTACAGGCACTCTACTTGATACGGTAACTTATGTTCTGACCGGATTTGCCGCTATTTCTCTCTTAGTTTCCACGATTATGATCGGAATCATAACGTATGTTTCGGTCATTGAGCGTACCAAAGAAATCGGTATCCTTCGAAGTGTGGGCGCACGTAAAAAAGACATTTCTAGGGTATTTAATGCGGAAACGCTGCTTATAGGATTTACTGCCGGAATGATTGGTATAGGTCTTTCTTATCTACTGACAATACCAATTAACTCCATTATATTAAATCTTGCAGGAATTTCTGGAATTGCAAGTCTTAACCCCCTTCATGCAGTAGTGCTGGTTGCCGGAAGTATGATACTCACCTTAATTGCTGGATTTATTCCATCAAGAATGGCTGCAAAGAAAGACCCGGTTGTTGCACTTCGTAGTGAATAATATTCATTAAAAGCCGTCCTATTAGTATCTTGTGGTAATAAGTTGCTGTACAAGCAGTAACTTATTGCCATTTTTTCATTTTTTGTTATAAAAAAAAATTAAGAACTGTATAAATATCTACAGTTTTTTTAGCATTTAATTGAAACGTATGTTTTGCCAAGAGTTTTTTGAAGAATTACCTTTCCAAAGCGGCAATCTTATGGTTTAAGTCACATGAAAGCATGTGATGTATTGGTGCGTTTCTGCATTAAGCAGGGACGTGAAAAAATAGAACTTAAACATCGTTGGAACGCATTGTATATGGATATGAGCAATATGCCGCAAAGCTGAACGCCATTTCGTGACGAGGTGTTTATACAAAAAGGTAAAATAAAGTTACTTAACAGGTGCATTCCTTTAACAAGGGATGCTTTTTCCTTATTAAACAAAAGGGGCAGAGTTGCTGAACAAGAAAGAAGAAACAATAATACAAAGGGGGATTAAAGTAAGATGTCAAATTCTAGTTTGTGAAAGGGGGTACTTAAAGTAACGGGTCATTTCTACAATAAGTGTGGGCGCTTTTTTATTAAAGGGACAGGTTAGTGAAAGAAGGATTTTACAAAAGAATATAGAATTTTTTCATAATTATTACTTTGAAGGAATAACATTAGGAGGGTATTTATGGAGGTCTGGGATGTTTACGACAAAAATAGAAATAAAACAAATAGAACACATGTACGTGATAATCTGTTAGTAGTTGGTGATTATCATATAGTTGTTCATGTATGGATACAGAATAAAAAGGGAGAAATTCTTCTAACGAAAAGACATCCTGATAAACCTTATCCGAATTTATGGGAATGTCCGGGTGGCTCTATATTAACTGGTGAAAATAGCCTTGATGGTGCCATAAGAGAAGTAAAGGAAGAAATAGGGATTAATTTGTATAGGTCTAATGGAAAGCTTTTAAAAAGCGAACGCAGGGATGTTTACAATGATTTTTATGATGCTTGGCTTTTTAACCAAAACTTTGATATTACAGAGACCAAACTTCAAAAAGATGAAGTGAGCGATATTAAATGGGTGACAAAATCCGAGCTGGAGAGTATATACAATACTAATTGTATAGTTCCAACTCTTAATTATTTTAAATTGATATCTTCACATATATTTAAAAACGAGGTGAGTTAGTTTTCTTGGTCAACAAATTAATTCTCCATTAAACAGAAATACTAATCTGTAATTATCAATCCCATTAGGGCTGAAAACTGAATAGCCTGATATGTTGATACTTTACATCCATTTATATCATTTATTGAAACAGTGAGCTTCTCAAAATTGGATGAACTAATATCTATCCCTTTTAGTGATGTTTGTTCAAAATTTGCTCCATCAAGATTACATAATTCGAATTCAACTTTTTTTAGTTTACAGTCATAAAAATCTGTGCTTTTTAATGAAGCATCTTTAAATATAACTTTTTCAAGCTTTGAATTTCCGAATGTAGCCAAGTTTAAAATCGAGTTCTCAAATTTAACATTACCCAAGCTAGATTCTGGAAAGGTTGTACCGAGTAACTTACTGTTAATAAATTCGACTCTATGGATGGAAGAATTGCTCATATTCACATTTGAAAAATCACAATTTTCAAATCGAACATCTGTAATATCAATATTACTAAAATCTGTATTAGTGAACTTGCAATTCTTTATCACTGCACTATATAGTCGTACTCTATCGACAGCCTCATTTGAAAAATCAGATTCGGTGATTATACACATTTCGAGTATTGGCTCTTCTTCATAATAAATATCATTAAAACTCCTAGCAGATAACTCTAGCGGAATTTTTGGGATATCAATCTTCATAGTATACCTTCTTTCAACCATTAAGTAGTTAGCTAACTAGCAAAATGCAGTATATCATACTCAAATGTGGTCAGCTACTGATATTTTAGAAGTGCTTGATGAATTTTAGTTAGAGAAGCTATAAGCTCGTTGCGTTAAGTACGTATTTAGATAAAAAGTGATAATTTTTGTCGGACGTTAACATCTTTAATAGATTTTCCAATAAAAATCCCCTAAATAAATAAGTGTAAACTTTGACATACTGAAAAAATAATGTAAAATACCAAATGTACGAACGTTTTTTATTTAAACAAACTATAATATTCGTATATAGAGGTGTATTCCATGGAAAATGTATTTGATTATGAAGATATACAATTAATTCCGGCAAAATGTATCGTTAATAGCCGTTCTGAATGTGATACAACGGTAACATTAGGTGGGCATACATTTAAACTACCAGTTGTGCCTGCAAATATGCAGACGATTATCGATGAAAAGATTGCCCTTTACTTAGCGAAAAATGGTTACTTTTATATTATGCACCGATTTGAACCCGAAAAACGAATCGCATTTATTAAAGAGATGCAAGCGCAAGGATTCATTGCGTCGATTAGTGTTGGTGTCAAAGAGGAAGAATACAAGTTCATTCAACAATTAGCAGAAGAAAAGCTTGTACCAGAGTTTATTACGATCGATATCGCACATGGCCATTCCGATGCCGTGATCAAAATGATTCAACATATTAAGAAATACTTGCCGCAAAGCTTTGTCATTGCAGGCAATGTTGGAACGCCGGAAGCGGTAAGAGAATTAGAAAATGCTGGGGCAGATGCTACAAAGGTTGGAATTGGACCAGGAAAAGTATGTATTACGAAAATTAAAACCGGATTTGGTACAGGTGGCTGGCAATTAGCTGCACTTCGCTGGTGTTCAAGAGCGGCAACAAAGCCTATTATTGCTGATGGCGGTATTCGTACACATGGCGATATAGCAAAATCAGTTCGTTTTGGTGCTTCAATGGTTATGATTGGCTCTTTATTCGCTGGACATGAAGAATCTCCAGGTGAAACGATTGAAAAGGACGGTAAGATCTATAAAGAATACTTTGGTTCTGCTTCAGAGTTTCAAAAGGGCGAAAAGAAAAACGTTGAAGGGAAAAAAATGTTTGTCGAGTTCAAAGGTTCATTGCAAGATACATTAACCGAAATGGAACAAGACTTACAATCTTCCATTTCCTATGCCGGGGGAAGAAAATTAGAATCTATCCGCAATGTTGATTATGTCATTGTGAAAAATTCTATTTTTAATGGGGACAAAATTTATTAAAAAAGTGGAAACTAGGATTATTTGCAGTTCTCGGGATTTATTTGCCAAATTCGAGCTTTATTTGCCTAGACAGATTTCTATTTGCCGAGCTCAAAATTTATTGGCAAAACTCATAAAAAAAGCAGTTAAATAAGTTCCTACAACTTATCTGACTGCTTTTATTTCTTCTATCTGCTCCGCTCTTCATTATTTTCAACAATTTCAACGAATTTTGTGGCAGCAGGTGAGAGTGGAACTGATTTTAATGAGCAAATTCCAATGCTCCTTTTCGGAATTTCTTCAATTAACTGCGCTTCGAATAATAGACCTTTGCGTAAATATTGCTCTGAAAATTCCTTTGTTACACAGGCGACTCCTAAATTAATTCGCGCAAATTCCAATAATAAATCATGTGAACCTAATTCAAATTCTGGTGATATTTGTATTCCCTTAGATAAAATATAGTCCTCAACATATTTTCGTGAGTTTGATTTCGGTTCAAAAAATATTAATGGCAGCTTTACTAAATCCTTCAATTTAATAGGTTTTGCTAATATTTTTCTAAATTTATCGCCGTAAACAAATATATCTTGAATTGAGAAGCACGGTCTAACTTTCAATGCAGTGTCTTCAATAGGGAGATTGCAAATAGCAATATCAACTTCTCCTGACTTTAGTAAAGAGCAAAGTTCAAAAGTCGTCCCATTCTCAATCTTAAATTTAATATTCGGGTAGCGATTATGAAATAGTTCTAAATAAGGCAGTAAATAATGACGTGAAATTGTATCCCCAACCCCAATTTTTAATTCCCCAGCCGTTAAATTTTTGAATTCTAAAATCTTTTCTTCCCCAACATGAATTAATTTAATTGCTGAATGGGCATATTCATAGAGGAGGCTGCCCTCAATCGTTAACGATACCCCTTTAGGAGTTCGATTAAATAGACGCGTATCTAGTTCCCGCTCCAATTGCATCATCGCTTGACTTACAGCTGGCTGTGTCATAAAGAGCTCCTTAGCAGCCTGAGAAAAGCTTTCATTTTTGGCGACAACACAAAAAATCTTATATAAATCTAACTTGCTAGACATATAACCATTCCTTATATCCATTATTAAATATATTAATTTTACTTATAGCATAATTTCAATGTATAGTACAAGTAGAAAGCAAATTAACAATGGTGCTTTGTTAAACATAGCCATTAATTTTTAATAGGGAGCGATTAACTTGGAAAGAGTAGTTGGAACTGTTGTTAGAGGTCTGCGTTGCCCCATCATCAATCAAGGCGACAAGATTGAAGAAATCGCCGTTGATAGTGTACTAAAAGCCGCAGAAGTGGAAGGCTTTAACATTCAAGATAAAGATATCGTGACAATTACAGAATCAATTGTTGCTCGTGCTCAAGGAAATTATGCGACAATTGACCAGATTGCTAAAGATGTTCATGAGAAATTTGGCGATGATACAATGGGCGTCATTTTCCCGATCTTAAGCCGCAATCGCTTCGCCATCTGTCTTCGTGGGATTGCAAAAGGAGCAAAGAAAATTGTTCTGATGCTCAGCTATCCATCTGATGAAGTTGGCAACCACTTAGTCGATATCGATGAGCTTGATGAAAAAGGCGTTAATCCGTGGACAGATGTATTAACAGAAAAACAATTCCGTGACCTTTTTGGCTATAATAAACATACTTTTACTGGTGTTGACTACATTGATTATTATAAATCTCTCATTGAAGAATATGGTGTGGAATGTGAAGTCATCTTCTCAAACAATCCAAAAACGATTTTAGATTATACAAAAAATGTTTTAACATGTGATATTCATACAAGATTTAGAACGAAGAGAATTTTAAAAGCAAATGGCGGCGAAAAGATTTATAGTCTTGATAATATTTTATCAGAGTCTATTGATGGCAGCGGCAACAATGAGGCTTACGGATTACTTCGCTCTAATAAAGCAACGGAGGATAGCGTAAAGCTTTTCCCACGCAACTGCCAGCCGATCGTTGATAAAATCCAGCAAATGCTAAAAGAAAAAACTGGGAAAAATGTTGAAGTCATGATTTATGGAGATGGCGCATTTAAAGACCCAGTAGGTAAAATCTGGGAGCTGGCTGATCCCGTTGTTTCCCCTGCCTATACAGCTGGACTTGATGGAACACCTAATGAAGTGAAGTTAAAATATCTAGCTGATAATAACTTCGCTAATTTAAAAGGAGAAGAGCTTAAACAAGCAATATCGCAATTTATTAACAATAAAGAAGCGGATCTTGTCGGCTCAATGGAATCTCAAGGAACAACACCAAGAAAACTTACCGACCTTATCGGTTCACTTTCTGATTTAACCTCTGGCAGTGGAGATAAAGGAACACCGATTATCTTTATTCAAGGCTATTTTGATAACTTTACGAAATAAATATGTAGAACGGCAAATAAATTGTGAATTTAACAAATATAATCGGATTTGGGCAAATATAATTTAATTTTGAGCAAATAAAGCTAGGTTTTGGCAAATATAATCGAAGGGCTACCCTCACATGAGGGTAGCCCTTGTCATAGATTAAATTATCCGGACTGTAATAACGCCTTCTGTCTGACTAATTTTCTTCTCTAAACTAGGAAGCACTTCTCCATTCACTTTTTCGTCAATGTCAATGATTGTATAGGCATATTCCCCACGACTCCGATTAACCATGTCAGCAATATTTAAATGGTAATCAGAAATGGCTGCCGTTATTTTTCCAACCATGTGTGGAATATTCTGATGGAACGCGGTCAAACGTTTCTTTCCTGTATAGGGAAGAGATGCATTAGGAAGATTTACTGAGTTTTTAATATTTCCTGTTTCTAAAAACTCCTTCAACTGACGTACCGCCATAATCGCACAGTTCTCTTCTGATTCTTCTGTTGAAGCCCCAAGATGAGGAATCGGAATGGCATTTTTCATGCTTAGTACCTTTTCATTCGGGAAGTCTGTAATATACTTACCAATTTTCCCGCTTTCAAGTGCTTCATCCATATCCTCTTCATTCACAAGCTCACCACGAGAAAAATTCAAAATATACGTATCAGGCTTCATCATACTGAAGGCTTCTTTATTAAACATCCCTTTTGTTTCCTCTGTTAATGGAACATGAACAGTAATATAATCTGCGTTCTCGAACAACTGTTCAATCGTCATCGCACGCTGTACATTACGTGACAATTTCCAAGCCGTATCAACAGAAATGAATGGGTCAAATCCGATTACTTTCATGTCTAAATCGAGCGCATCATTCGCAACGAGCGCACCAATTGCCCCCAAACCGATTACACCTAAGGTTTTTCCCTTAATTTCCTTCCCGACAAATTGCTTCTTCCCGGCTTCAACTAGCTTAGAAATTTGTTCACCTTCACCTTGTAATGTTCGAACCCAGCTGACACCGGCAAATAGATTACGTGATGAAGCCATCAATGAAGTTAACACAAGCTCTTTTACAGCATTCGCATTTGCTCCTGGCGTATTGAAAACAACAATTCCACGTTCCGTGCATTTATCAACTGGAATATTATTTACTCCAGCTCCTGCCCGTGCGATCGCCTTTAATTGATCGCCAAACTCCATTGCATGCATATTAAAGCTGCGAACAACGATCGCATCAGGATTTTCATTCTCATTATCGATCACATAATGCTCATTATCGAACTCATTAAGCCCACTTTCTGCAATATTATTTAACATTTTAATTGTTTTGATTGCATTCATAGTCGCTGTTTTCATTTTGATTTCTCCTCATTCTATTTATTTTTTAATAAAAAAAGAGACTGGTATACTCCAATCTCATTAGACTTAAAAAATAACAAATATTGATTCTATCTGTTACCTTCTGTCCTTTTGCCTGAGATTATGAACCCTTCGGCGTTGCAGTTATCCTGCACCCTCTCCAGAAGCTGCTCCTGTCATAGTACTATCCATAACAATCATCGCAACATATTTTGTTTTATTCGGCTTCCTATTCTTCACAATCTCCCCCTTATAGCATAAAGAGGCAAGGAATAAAATCCCTTACCTCTGCCCAGGCGAACGGCTAGTCGACACTATATGCTCCCCCACGGTAATCCGTTTTCGCCAGTCACATATAGCCTTTTTATTTGTCTTTATCTTATCAAATACATCATAAACGTTCAACTATAAAAATATCGCTTTCGAAAAATTCTTAATCAAAGTATTTGTTGTTCATGAATAATGTTTTATTCCGTTATGTATTAGGATAGCTATTACTGCAATCTAATGCTAAATAATATGTTAATATGTCAAAACTACTCGAAACCTGTTGACAGAATCTCATACTAACTCTAAATTATTAATAGGATAGGAAAATTATCCAAAAATATATACATTTACCAAAGATATGAAAGGGGTGAATAATATGAGTAACGAAAATACTCACACAGTTATCGTACAAAAAGCAGAAGGTAATGGATTGGCTGTAGCTGGATTAGTTCTAGGTATAATTGGCATTGTATTAAATTTAATTCCTTTTTTACCTTATATTTTAGGAGTATTAGCAATCATTTTTGGTGCTGTCGGAATGAGGAAAACTGTAAAGAGAGGTATGTCTATCGCATCCATTATTTTAGGTGCTATTTCAATTGGACTGAAATTATTATTTTGGATAGGCGTAGCTTGGTTGGGTTCACTAGGTTCTCTTTAAATAATTTATTTTATCAATCCTTTTTAGGCGACTGAATTTCAGTCGCCTAAGACTATAGAAGGCTTGTCCGATAGGTGCTTTTAACTAAATTCAAAGTTTTCCTGTTAGGAAGGTTTTCTCATGCTGAAGGAGCCATTCTTTTCTCCATAGTCCACCAGCATAACCGGTCAGTTTCCCATTAGCCCCAATTATTCGGTGACATGGAATGACGATGCTCAATTTATTTTTCCCATTTGCACTTCCTACAGCTCTAACAGCCTTTTCATTCTGAACCATTAACGCGATATCCTTATAGGAGCCTGTTTGCCCATAATGTATCTTCGTTAACGCCTTCCAGACTGACTTTTGAAAATCAGTCCCGTCAAGTATATATGGAAATGAAAATTGCTGGCGAACCCCGTTGAAATATTCATCAAGCTGGTAATAGCAACCAACTAAAGCCTCGGGAGAACACTCTTGAATATTATTGATAATTTTATCTCGCTCAACAAATAAAATAGAACAAACAGCCTCATCTGTCCCCGCTATTTCGATTATCCCAATCGGTGATTGATAATCGATTCTATGTAAATGATCCATAAAAAAGACCTCCATTAATAAAATGGTTGCAATCGTTCTCTCTATTTACTTTTCATTATATTTTCCCCTTTCCTGCAATACTTGCATGAGGCTAATACTTCTGTCAATTCAAAAGTGCATTTACGCAAAATTGGTAATCCAGTTGATATTGCCTATGGCGTGCTTTATTTGGTTCTGATGAGTCAAGCTTTGTTACTAGTATTAAATGAGAAATGGATGGTGGATACATGATACAATCGTTAGCGTCAATCAGAATAAATTATTACGACCATATTCATAGGAAAAGCCGGTTGCACCTATTACATAAGTGAAACCGGTTTTTTTGTTTAGAATTCTATTATTGAGCGCAACAGCACATATAGAAAACGACATAATCAAGTTTTTAGTGAAAATAATAAAAGCGAATTATAAGCATTAAAATTTAGAAATACAATCGTTGCAGGGCAAATAGTTGGGAAAATTGCATGACAATTGCTGATGCAATTAAATCCGACATCGCTAATGCTTCCGCTACAATTTTATCAAATACGGCTATACTGGCTTGATAATCCTTCTTAATCATCGTTACCGCTTCCTCTTTCGTCAACGCTAAATGAAGATAAAACATTTTCTGTATGGCTTCCTTACTCAAGTACGGATTAATTTTGGTCAAAAACAGAACAATGTCATCACCATTGCGATACCACTCTTTTTCTTTGGCCTCCGCTGTCTTAGCATCACCCTTTACTGCTGCAGTAACTAGTTCAGCTGCAATCGTCAAATGCTCATTTATGAGTTCTGCATAGTGATCAGCAATTTGATTCCCGTAAAAAGGACGAATACTATTCCCTAAGTCTGTCGCATTTTGTAAAAGCCGTTTTTGTACAAAAGGCAAATCGGGCAAATTAAACACAATACTTATAATCGTCATTCGTGTCCAATTCACATGCTCCATCCAAAGCAACCGATTCATTGCCATAAAGTTTGCTTCTGTTTGACTAATATTGTGATCAGCAGTCCTAGTAGAAGATTGAAAAAAACCCCGAATAGGTACAGTATATTGCGTGTACGGAGGGGGATAAACCTCATTAAAAAAATTTTGCTCATAACGAAATGGATATGAATACACCTTGCCTTCACTCCTTCTAATGATCCAGCTAATTTCAATCGACAAATTTAACTTCTTCATTAGAATACTCAATTGCTTGGGGCGAGGTGAACAGTTTAACAGCTCTGCAACCTAAAGAGACATTACATTTTTATTCATTGTCTTTACTGATATTTTCAAAAGCTCTGCTGATCTTCATCCCACTTAAAAAGGCTATTGTATAGTCTGCCCTTAACTATCAATAGCCTTTTTACTTTATGCCCTATTGTTCAGCTAAAATCACTGCGATCTTATCTTCAATTGCCGGACCTTTTGAGCCATCCATTAAATTATTTAGTATGATTGAAAAAATAAGCCTTTCTCCGTTTCTCGTATCAACATAGCCTGATAATGAGCTAACTGTGGAAATAGAGCCTGTCTTTGCTTTTATCTTTCCCTCTGCAGCAGAGCCTTTTAGCCGATTACGGAGAGTTCCACCAACCATTCGATCTGCAGCTCCTGCTACAGGCAATGAGTTCAAGTAAGTCGAGAACCAATCCTTCCCTTGGGCAGCAAATAAGAGATTGGTGATTTCATTTGCTGGGATTAAATCAACATGAGAAATACCCGATCCATCCCGAAGAACAAGTGTGTTCGTATTTACACCCATTTTAATTAGCTCTGTCTCAAGAACCTCCATTCCCTTATCCCAGCTTCCTTCTCCTTTCATTACTTTCCCCATTTCCTTAACCAACATTTCTGCATGACCGTTATTGCTTAATTTCATAAAAGGAACGAACAATTCAGATAATGGCATCGATTGATGCGTGTTTAGAATCTTTGCCTCTTTAGGAGCAGCAGCCATTCTTGATTTTCCGTTCAGTTTAATTCCTTGCTCAAGAAGTGATTGTTTAAATAAGTCAAGGGCATAGCCAGACGGCTCCCAAACTGCCATCCATTCCCTTACTCTACTTGCCTCTAATGGTATCGTCCCTTCAATCACAATTGTATTTGTCCCATGCTCACGATCAATAAAAATCTCCTTATTCCCGTCTTTTGCAACTGTTTTAGCTTTATTAACAATTTTTACGTAATCAGTTTTTGGATCTAGTGAAACGATTGGCTCCTGTCCAGCTTTCCCACTCGGATTCACATTCACAATAACAGTCCCAGCATCATAATCTTCATTCGGTGAAGCGGTTAATGCTGATATCTGTGCTCCATAGTAATTAAATTCATCATTCCAATTTAAATCATAAGAATAGCGAATCGAATCATACCATGTGTCATCTGCAATTAGATCACCATGAATGTTCTTAATTCCTAAGTCTTTTATTTTTTTGGCAAATTGATCGAAATCTTCTTTTAATAGTGTTGGATCTCCCTTTCCCTTCAAATAGAGATTTCCGTGCAGCGTTTTCCCTTTTACAGAACCATCTGTCAAAATTTCAGTTGTAAATCGATACTTTTCCCCTAAAGTAGATAAGGCTGCTGTTGCAGTCAATAGCTTCATATTCGAGGCGGGCTTTAAGCGAATATCACCAATATGCTCATATAGAAGTTCTCCAGTTTTTGCTGAGCGCACACTTACTCCAGCAAGTGCACCTTTTAAATCGGGTTCATTATTTAACAGCTGATTTAACTCCTGTACTAGTGCTCCTCCCACTTCTATTGCTTCAACAGTCGATACTTCCGAATTTACTTGTGGAATCATTGCAAGCATGAACATTAGTAAAATCGCTAAGCTATATTTCATTGTTTTTTTCAACGATGGCAACCACCCTTCTTTCATAGTATTGTTAATTGAATTCGGCTTTGAAAGGGGAATTCCTTTATTTCGAGCATGAGGAAAAGGAAGTGTTTTTATCTAAATCAAGCTCTATATTCTAAAAAAACAATTAGGATAAAATTATGTAAAATAACTAAAATCAAATATTATTGTAAAGAGAGGAAGCTTCTATTTAACACGATTAATAAAAGCTGATAAGATAAATTGTACAAGGGGTGATCGTATGAGTGTACATAAAGAAATCACAAAGCACGTCAATACACAAAATAAGCGAATTAATGAATTTATCGCTTTAGACGAACAAAGGGAATACTATATTGAGCGAGCACTTCAAGATTGCAAAGAAGGGAATCCTTTCTCTCTTGATAAAATAAACGAAGTAACTGCTAAAATCAATGAGCTGGCAAAACAGGGCATAATACCTACAAGAAAATATGTGACGATTGAAATGATTAAAGAATATGCGGGTAGAATGGAGTAGTCCATTCGGAAAAACTGTTATTAAATGGGGAAAATTATTAATATTTAATATATCCAAATAGGCTGCCCAATAAATTTATCATTCAGGCAGCCTATTCGTCATTTTCAATCCTCGGTTGATACAAGTAATTAATTAGATCAACCTTCCCATCCAGATTAAATATCACCCCTTCACTTTCTAATAAAAGCTTTTGAACCGAAAAAGCCTCATCATCTTTCAGCCCAATTTCCCCTTTCGCATTAATCACTCGATGCCATGGTAATTTATATTTCCTACTCATCGCATGGAGAATTCTTACCACTTGTCTTGCTCCTCTAGGACTGCCAGCTAGCTTAGCGATTTGACCATATGTCATGACCTTTCCAGCAGGAATCGTTTTAATAATGTGGATGACTTTATTTGTGAATGGTTGCAATCGTAATCTTCCTTTGGTTAGATTTATTAAAATTATTGACACGGATTAACGGGCATTTTCCCCTATTTGGAAGAAAGCAAGGTACTAGATTGCATAAGGCTGGTTTGCAATGTTTGAAAGGTTTCCTTACCAAAGAATGCGTCCGCTTTATTCTCTATTTCGGTTAGAATTGCGTCATTTTCACGAAGTGTTTCACGGATTCTGTCTACCATCTGCATCGCATTTGCCCCACTAATTTGTTGAGCGACTCGTTCTAGGAGAACTTTTGTATCAACAGAAAATCTCCGTGCAAAGCTATGGCACCTGACAATATTATTTCGTAGAAACTCGGAATATTCTGGTGTAAAAGCCCGGCGGATACAGCCTCTCATCCCTGCATAACCGTAGGAAACCTCTGAAGCGGCACGATAAAGTAATATCATCCCATCTGCGCTGCTTGATTCAGGATTCAACCTTAGCTCTGTCATATACGATACTAAGCGTTTTACCACTATTGTACCTCGTTCCGTTGCTTCCCACCAATCTAATAAACGCTGCTGTTCCTCTTCATTCATATGAACGAAAGATTGATTCGACATTCCCTTCTCCCCCCTTACTAGTATCTTAAAGGCGCGGAATGGCCTGAACGTTTTGGACGCGTTTTAATATCACATTCCATTCCTTCCCTAAAAGAGCTTTGCCATATCTGTTAGCTTCATTAATTTGTTGAGCTATTTGCTCGTTTAAAAACCGACTTTGCTCAATTAAGTCATAGGTTTCAGGTGTCGCTTCTTTTGCTACTAGCTCAAAATTGGGGCTTAATTGTTTTTCACTAATACGCAATGTATCTAAGTCAAAAACAAGCATTTCTTTTCCAAGAGATATCGTTTCCCCATTTCGAAGCCGCACAATCGTCCCCCTGACTGCATCAAAACCGTAGCCGATGTCAGCCACAGTCGCATGATACGGGTTTAGCCCCGGCGCATTCCGTATCGAAGGAATCATGCGAAAGCCAGTCGTAATGGAGCAAACAACTTCCTTTGCAGCCATCCCTTTTTCTAAAGCAGCATCAATAGCAGCAAGGTAACCATTCCACTGACTTTTATCCATCATCAATAAATAAGCCTCCCTCTTTATTGAAATTTCCAAAACTCAGTAAATATGCCTTCAAGGAAGAATATTCGCTTCTATTCTGTCCTTATGATAAATTTGCGGCATTTAGAAGAAAGCCATTCTAAGTTGGTCTCAATGAAATGGTAAAGGAATTTGCTTAATGGTAAAATGAATATATATTTTTATTGGTAAATATTATAATAGGCTGTGATCATATGTCGAAAAATAGTCAATTGTATAATGTGGAATTGATAATGAAGGAAATGCTTGAAATACAACAAAAATCAAAGATGTTTATAAATTTACTCTCTGAAGGAGAATCCTTATCCCAAAACCAACTTATTCTTCTTCTGCAGCTGAAAATCAATGGCAGAATGAAAGCAACTGAGATTGCTGATTTTTTCAGTATAACCCCTGGGGCAGTTACTTCAATGTGCGACAAACTAGAACAAATAAATTTAGTCCAACGGATAAGAGAAAAAGAAGATAGACGGGTCGTTTATATGGAATTAACAAACGTTGGGGAAGTAAAAGTTAATGAACTATTTTTAAAATTTCCAAAGGACAAATTAGCAGATATCGTAAAAGTATTAAGAGAAGTAAATCATTTAATGAGTACGATTTTTTAAGGATTTCATGAAAATGAAATCCTTTTTTATTTGTTCAAATATGAGACTTAATCATTAAGGCACGTTTGCCATCAAAATTCTGCTAATGACGTGAACTATCCACCTTGACAAAATGGACGCTCTGTATTTTAATTAGTATATATTTCAATTATTAAAATATATACTAATTAAAATATCGGGGTGTTTATGAATGACTTCTGATCAATATCATAGGCTTCACAGCATAACTATTACACACGGCAATATCAAAGAAATATCAGCAGAATGTGAACATTTAAATATTCGTGGGTCTGCTACAATCTATCAAGAAATTCACTTAAAAAAAATATCCACTCACGGATACAGTTCTTTTCACTCTCCTGTATCAGCGGATGTTCTAAAAAATACTGGGACTTGTATATTAAAAGACAATTGTGAGTTTAACGAAATTGTGAATGCTGGTCATTTAAAGATGAAAAATGGGCAATCAACAAGCATTCGCAGTTCCGGAAGTCTGACAATCGAACAAATGCTACAAACGGAATATCTAGATTCAATCGGTATGTTGAAAGCGAAAGAAATACAAGCAAAAAACTTTCAGCTAAGATTAGCTGGAAGTAGCGAGATTGAGCGCCTTATTGCTGAGGAAGTAAATATAGAGAAGGATAGAATATCTTTTTCTTTATTTAAGAAAAAACTGTTTTGTAAATATATGAGTGGGAAAAATTTGAAACTTTCAAATACGGATGCAGAAATAGTTGAAGGGAATTTTGTGGTAATCGGGGGGAATTGCAATATACAAACACTTTATTATAAAGAAGATTATAAAATTTCTCCAAATGCAAAAGTTCAGCAAATCGTAAGGAGATAAAAACAATGGAAATAATGAAAATCATACGCAACTTCTTATACTTGCTAACGATCCCTGTCATGTCCGTCTTATACGCTGGACTGATTTTGAGTGCGTTTATTTCACTGCTTGCAGGCATACTTCGAACAATTGGCTTTACGCAAATAAAAATGAGTGTCTGGAATGGCATCGATCTGCCAGTCGCATTAAGTATTCCCTTGTCACTAATCGTTTCTTGTCTTCTGATCATTGGTTCCATTTATGTAAAGCGTTCTTTCCGTTTTTTTGTGTCTACTCTTAAAAATTAATATAAAGCAAAATGGATGAAGCCTCATCAGGATTTCCTGATGAGGCCCAGGCAATTATTTATAGATGAATTTCAATTATTGTCCCATGACCAACTTCACTGTTCATGATAATCTCCCCACCATGTACTTGAATAATATCATTCGCGATAGCCATTCCAAGTCCAGAACCTTTATGTGCAGCTCCAGTGTTTGTTCCACGATAATAGCGGTCAAAAATCCTCTCTAATTCCTCTTTCTTTATGCCTTTCCCATCATCTTTTATGACGATATGTGTGCGTTCTTTCCTTTCGAGACTTACGACAATTTTTACGTCGTGATCATTATGAACAATTGCATTATAAATTAAATTGTTAATCGCTCTCCGAAAGAGAATCTCATCTACGTCTAACGTTATATTCTCTTCGTCTACAAGAAATTGAATATCCCGATTGGGGTATTTAGGATCGTTCAATATATCAATCACAATTTTACGCATCAAAGACACAATATTCGTCGCTTTTTTATTTAATGATAATTCCTTGTTCTTTAATCTTGTCGATAAATTTAGATCTTCAATCACCTCTTTTATATAGAGTGACTTCGTTTCGATAATCCCCGCATATTCCCTTATTTCATTCAGGGTAAAATCATAATCGGGATCCTTTATCATTTCAGCATAGCCTTGAATCGAGGAAAGTGGAGTTTTCATATCATGAGAAATATTTGCTATCCATTCCTCTTTCATTAAGTCTAATTTCTTTCTTTCATTTTCATTTGCTTTCAGTTGGTGGGATAAATGATTTAAATTATAAAATACATTTTTGTAAAGTCCTTTAGGTTCCGAATAATGATAGAATTCATGATTTGCCAACTGCTTAATGCCATCAATTAATTTATGCAATGGGACTGTAAGCCCTTTGCTAAAAAAATATCCGATCAATAAAGCAATGAGAATATCTATCATAAAAATAACCATTCCAACCTTTAATACTTGAGAGATGTCTTGATTATCATAGGAGATAAAATATCTATTTAAATTACGATTTTCAATTCCAATCAAATAGCTGAAATGACGGTCATTTCCCTTCTTTTCGCCAACATAAACAACTGTATCCGCCATTTCTTTATACTTGTACATTTGAATTATTTCGATTGGGGTATAGTTTTTCTGGATTTCTGAAGGAACTTGAAAGCTGAATACCTCTTTGCCATTTTCATCTAAAATTTGTATCCATGCTTTCTTTTTAATTAACTCTTCTTGTCCTTTTTCTGTAATTGACACTTGATCATTATCGGTGACGATCACCTTATTTTGGAACTGTCTTGTAAATTGTTCTGGAGATGTTTCTTCTTCGCGAAAGATTGGTATATCCAAATTAGCTTGTGCAACTAGTAAAGTTAAAACAAGGAAAACATTTATGAAAATCACTAAGGTAACAACCAATACAACAGATAATAAATACCTCCCAGTCATCTTCCATTTCATAAATTATTCATCCTCTATTGCAAGCTTATAGCCCAAGCCCTTGATGGTAATCAAATATTTTGGCTGGGAAGGCTGAGCTTCGATTTTTTCCCGTAATCTTCGAATATGGACCATAACTGTGTTATCCATACCAAAGAATTCCTCGCCCCACACTGTATCATAAAGCTGTTCCTTACTGATTACTCTGTTTTTGTTTTGGAGGAAATACTTCATTAATCCAAGTTCCTTTGGCTTTAATTCAACTATCTCCCCATTTTTCTTTAATTGTGCCTTTTCCTCATTTAATTCAAATGGGCCAACTTTAATAATCGAATCTTTCACTACATCTTCCTGCATATAATCTGCTCTTCGCAATTGTGCTTTTACTCGATAAGCTACCTCTTTAGGGCTAAATGGTTTTGTAATATAATCATCGCCGCCTATGGCGAAGCCTAAAATTTTATCAATTTCTTCCGTTTTTGCTGACAAAAATAGGATTGGTACTTTTGAGATGTTTCTAATTTGTTTACATACATCATAGCCTTCTCCATCTGGCAGCATAATATCTAATAAAACAATATCTGGATTCATTTTTTGGAATAGATGAATCCCCTCTTTCACGGTAGTAGCGGTAATGACATTTTCAATTCCCTCTTTTATAAGAACCGTTTTGATCAATCTTAAAATATCTTCTTCATCGTCTATAATTAGAACCTTTTTGTTATTGAGTGACATCGAATCTACCTCCAGTAATTGAAGTTTCATTTTATTATTAGTAGAAAAACTTGGCATTCGCAAGTCCTTATGGCGAATTTCTTAGTTTTTTTATACGATATAGTAGGCAGAAACCTGATAATAATATAATTTCTCATTACACTTAATAATTTTCTATCAGCTCAAAAAGGAACCCTTTTTAACAAGGATTCCCTTTATATTTTTTCTAATAAAATTACCTAAATTCGCCAACAACCTTTTTAGGCAGCTCTTTTTCTGCTACTTCCTGATAGGAAGTAACTCCTTTTTCATCTTTCACAAATAGGATTAAATAAGCATTTTCTCGAAGCTGTTTGTGGGAAGTAAATGCCAATATTTTTTGTTGGCCTTCTTTATCAAAAGCTGGCAAATTATATTCATATCTGACAAATTTCTCCCCATTGTCAAATTTATCCTCGATCTTTTTTCCTTCTCCTATAATTTGAGTATAAAATTCATCTGCTCCTAGCCTGTTAAAGTTTACCTTTTGGAGAATTACTAGACCACCAAGCAGTATAGCTACGATGATTAGGCAAGATACTATGGCTTTTTTCATTGTTTGTCTCCTTTTCTATTTATTTAATTTCGTTACAATTTTGTAGTAATTATTCACTGTCAAGAAGTAATAAGCGATGTAAATGCAAACATACACGCCTATACAGATCAGGACAGGAATCACCAGGTTTGTTTGCAGTAGCCTAGATAAAGCCGTTAGGGCAACTACACAGTGTGCAATACCTGCTATTAATGGCAAGGCAAAAACAAATAATATTTGTCTAGAAATGGATTTCTTCACTTCCTTTTTACTCACACCAATTTTGTGTAATATATCGTAACGCTCCTTGTCCAGATTTGCTTCCGTGAGTTGTTTAAAGTAAATAATGCTTCCTGTTGCTGCAAGGAATACTAGCCCTAGGAATCCGCCCATAAAAATGAGTAACCCTGTTGATTCCATTCCTTGAGCATAATCGCTATAAAAGCTTGAGAAATTGGCTTCCTCTGACAACATAGAATCAATATCTTTCGTTAAGGCTTTTGCATCATCTTCATTCGTCAATTCGTATGCTTCCATGTTTACTAGATTTGATCCATTTCCTAATTTAGAAAATAACTCATCACTCACCACAACCGTTATGTTAGACATATAAAGATTGAGGACGTTAAATTTCTTCAATTCCTTAAATGTAATGTTCTCGCTTCGGTCATTCACCTTTAAGGAAATCGTAGATCCTACATACTCTGGTGATAAACCTTCGAAATAAGTGGCATCTAATGCAGCTGCCTCGCTTTCTTTCAATGACAGAGAGTCATTTCTTTTCTGTGCTTTTATCAATTTGTTATAGTTCTCATTTGAAATAATCGTATATTCCACTTCATCAGCTGAAATTTTACTATTCAGATTCGTAATATCCGCATTCAATTGAAGTGTTGGGATGATCTCATGATAAATAATGTCGTGCTTTTTATCCTGCGAAATTCTGTTTTTTATTTGATCAGATATATTTTCATCATGCGAAATAAACATCATGCTATTTGGATTCACAGTTTCAGCATTATTTCTATTGTTATAATAAAAACTATATGACGCCCCAACCGCCGTTAATGTTGTAGCACTTAGAACAGCAATAATGGTTAATGTACGCGCATTTCCTTTCATTCGATAGAGAAGCTGCGATGTGCTAATTAAATTGATTCCCTTCCAGAAGTAATTTTTATTTTTTCTTAAAATCTTTAATAGGTAGACAATACATGAGCTAAATAATAAATAAGTCCCTAAGATCACGGTAACTAATATAACAAGAGGCGTTACCATAAAGCCCATTTTTCTCCATACATCTGATTCCAATAAATTTTGAAGGGCAAGCCAGTAGCCAATTCCAACTAAAATCACGGAGAAAATCGCGATCATGACAGATGCTTTTGGCTCTTTCTCCCCTTCATTCTCTGCCTTAAATAATTCAATTAATTTAAAGCGATAAATTAATCGATAGCCGTGAATCGAAGTAATAACCGTAATCAGGGTGAACAC
>JAEWDX010000104.1 GCA_023389895.1 Bacillota bacterium | reverse complement strand
GGTAAAGAACAGTCAATGATGGCTGTTCTTTTTTTATCTTCTTTTTTATAAATGAAATCCGCTGCATATTCAAAGCCGAGGGCAGCGCCCTTATAAAGTAGTTCAGCATTTCTGTCAGGCAACGCCGCTAATCGTGCCAGAGAAAG
Source organism: Bacillota bacterium (assembly GCA_023389895.1). Classification (GTDB taxonomy): domain Bacteria; phylum Bacillota; class Bacilli; order Bacillales; family Cytobacillaceae; genus Cytobacillus. Next base: position 6,157 of record JAEWDX010000104.1, on the reverse strand, counting down.
AAGAATCTTGATGGTTCAGTCACGCAAAGTCAGTAATTTATAGAAATACTTTAATGTTTATCCCGCATTAACGGGCTGTAAGAAACTGATAAATTAAGAAGGGGCCTTTTTCCTCTGTAATATTTAAAAAAGATTGAATAAAAGGAAAGTCTTGATTAGGCATCATTTTTATTAGTTCACTCCACCACTCCGTTTCGTAGCGGGCAATCATGCTTAAGTTATAGAGTAATAAATAGTGAATTAATAATTCTGAGTAAAGATTTAAAGATTTTTTTTCTAGCGGAAAATAATACTTTTTGTTTCTTTGACTAAATCTAATAGGGAGTAACTCTTCTAAAGTTGAATTATTTACCTTAAAGAAAAAATCATGATTGTCTGTTTTTTCAAACTGAATAGTTGAATGGGCAGTTGATTTCAAATAATCGACAAAACGAGATTCGGTCATATGATAATGATCGATGATTGATTTTGGAAGAGAAAAGAGTCCATCATATTGATTTATTTCAATAAAAGGTTGAGTTCCTTCTGTTAATTTAAATAATTGATTTAATTCAGGGATTTGTGTGAGCAGTTCCTTCATTGTCGTTTTCTCTCCTTCAAGATGTTTCATGTGAAACATCTTATCTGCCATGTATGGAAAGAGACCGCTCTTTTGAAATTTAACTTCATCTTTGAAAAAAAGATACTGCTGTTTTTTTCTCTTTCTCGTTGATACTCCATGAGCAAGTACAGAGGTTGTTTCAGGGTAATTAGGATCGATTGTTAAAATGCATGCTTTTATTAAATGAACATAGCCATAAAATAAAAGTACAGGCTTAATCGAGAGTGGAGCAAGACGTGCTTGCTGATAATATAATTGCCCATGTTCCAAATAATAGATAAAAGGGTAACTGTTTTCATAACTTTTTTTATTGGCATTTTCAATGGCTTGTGACTCATAACAATTCTTTAAATAGCTTTGTGAGGTGCTAGCAGAAAAAAAATATAGAAAGAGATCCCAATGACTGTGATTATCCATAATATGGCTCCTTAAAGTTTTTAGAAAAATGCAACATATCAATCAGTCCTTGACAGTATTTTGTCCAATTGATAACCTACTAATAATATTTTCTTGACTAGGGGGTAAAAAAGATGTGGGAAAGTAAGTTTGTAAAAGAAGGTTTAACATTTGATGATGTATTGCTTGTGCCTGCGAAATCAGAGGTTCTTCCACGTGATGTAGATTTAAGTGTTCAATTATCGGAGAAAATAAGGATAAACATCCCAATTATTAGTGCGGGAATGGACACTGTTACTGAGGCGGCAATGGCAATTGCAATGGCTCGCCAAGGTGGGTTAGGAATTATCCACAAAAATATGTCTATCGAACAACAGGCTGAGCAGGTTGATAAAGTAAAGCGTTCTGAAAGTGGTGTTATTTCGGACCCGTTTTTCTTAACACCAGAACAGCAAGTGTATGATGCAGAGCATTTAATGAGTAAGTATCGTATTTCAGGTGTTCCGATCGTCAATAATCATGAGGAGCAGAAGCTTGTTGGGATTTTAACGAATCGTGACCTTCGCTTTATTTCCGATTACTCGATTATTATTTCAGATGTTATGACGAAGGAAAATCTTGTCACTGCTCCAGTTGGGACGACATTGGCTGAGGCGGAAAGCATCCTTCAGAAACATAAGATTGAAAAACTTCCACTCGTTGATGATGACGGTATTCTAAAGGGATTAATAACAATTAAGGATATTGAGAAAGTAATTGAATTCCCTAATTCAGCTAAAGACAGCTCTGGACGATTACTAGTTGGTGCAGCAGTTGGTGTAACGAAGGACACATTGAAACGGGTAGAGATGCTTGTAAAGTCGCATGCTGATGTCATTGTGATTGATACGGCGCATGGACATTCAAAAGGTGTTTTGGATACTGTTCGTGAAATACGCGATGCTTTCCCAGAAGTAACAATTATTGCAGGAAATGTGGCGACCGCAGAAGCAACGAGGGAACTATATGAAGCAGGTGCAGACGTTGTGAAGGTTGGAATTGGACCTGGCTCTATTTGTACAACAAGGGTTGTTGCAGGTGTTGGTGTTCCACAAATTACGGCTATCTATGATTGCGCAACGGAAGCTAGAAAGCATGGAAAGGCTATTATTGCTGATGGTGGGATTAAATACTCTGGGGATATCGTGAAAGCTCTTGCTGCTGGAGGTCATGCAGTTATGCTTGGCAGCTTACTAGCAGGTGTATCTGAAAGCCCAGGTGAAACTGAAATCTTCCAAGGGCGTCGGTTTAAAGTATATCGAGGAATGGGTTCAGTTACTTCAATGGAAAAAGGTTCTAAAGACCGTTATTTCCAAGAAGATAATAAAAAATTCGTACCAGAAGGTATTGAAGGTCGTCTTCCTTATAAGGGGCCTGTTCATGACACCATCTACCAGCTTGTAGGCGGCTTACGCTCTGGAATGGGCTATTGCGGTACAAAAGATTTAACAGAACTAAGAGAAAAGGCACAATTTATTAAAATGACAGGTGCTGGCTTAAAGGAAAGTCATCCGCATGATGTACAAATTACTAAGGAAGCACCGAATTATTCCTTATCATAATAGAGTAACGTTTGTCTGAAAAATTGCGGGGGAAATATTTCTCCTGCAATTTTTATTTTTAGCATAATTGGTAATGAGCGTAAATGGAGATTTGATAATGTCTAAGCTATTTTTTGACGTTGAATTATGTTAAAATAACAAAAGCGTAGAAAAAAGTTGGAGGGCTTTATTTTGAAAAGAATAATCTATCGTAAATATGTTGCAGGATTTCTTGCCTTAATAATGGTATTCGGGCTTTTTCCAAATGTAAATAAAGCTCATGCAGAAGATGCATTAAATATTAATGGCGACGCTGCTATTTTAATAGAAGCAGAGACAGGAAGAGTTCTTTATGCTAAAAATGCAGACCAAGTTCTTGGCATTGCAAGTATGACAAAGATGATGACGGAATATCTTTTATTAGAGGCTATTAAAGAAGGACGTATAAAGTGGGATCAAGAATATGCTGTAAGCGAGTATGTATGGAAGGTTTCACAAGATCGGGCATTATCCAATGTTCCTTTACGAAGAGATGGGAAATACAATATTCGTGAATTGTATCAGGCGATGACGATTTATTCGGCCAATGCAGCAACTATAGCGATTGCCGAAACAATTGCAGGTTCTGAAGGAAATTTTGTGAAAATGATGAATGATAAGGCAGCTGAATTAGGGTTAAGGGATTATAAATTTGTTAACGCATCAGGGTTAAATAACTCAGATTTAAAAGGTTATCATTCAGTGGGAAATGAGGATGAGGAAAATGTGATGTCTGCGAGAGCAACGGCAAAATTAGCTTCACGTTTACTGAAAGATTTTCCTGAAGTATTAGAAACAGCGAGTACGCCTAAGTTGAATTTTAGAGAAGGCACTGAAGATGAAATTGAAATGCAGAATTGGAACTGGATGCTTCCAAGCCTTGTATATGGCTATGAAGGTGTTGATGGTTTAAAAACAGGAACAACAGAATTTGCTGGACTTTGTTTTACTGGTACTGCAATTCGTAACAATACTCGATATATTACAGTTATTATGAATGCAAAAGATGCAAATGGCGGTACGACGAACAAAAAAGCCCGATTTGATGAAACAAAGAAAATGTTTAATTATGCATTTAGTAACTATAGTAAAGAAGAAATTGTATCAGAAGGCTATCAAGTAAAGGGTAAGAAAACATTACCAGTTATTAAAGGAAAAGAAGATAGAGTTAAAATAGAAACGAAAACACCAATATCCATAGTCGTAAAAAATGGTGAAAAAGAAAATTATAAGCCTGAGCTAATTTTAGATAAAAAGAAATTAAATGATAAAGGTGAGCTGACAGCCCCAATTAAAAAGGGAGAAAAAGTTGGTGTTTTAACGCTTAATGTTGAAAATGGTCAAGAAATTGACTTTTTAGCTGAGGACGGGAAAGATGCGATTCAAGTAGATGTTGTCGCTGCTCAAGATATTGAAAAAGCAAATTGGTTTGTACTAATGATGCGTGGGATTGGTAGCTTTTTCGGAAATATGTGGGGAAGTATCTCTTCAACAGTAAAAGGCTGGTTTTAATAAGACTTGTTAGATTTAATAAAAAAAGTGTTCCTGTATTGACAGGAGCATTTTTTTGTTGTTTAGTTTCATTAAGGAAACGTTATGAATCCGATTGTTTTAATGGATATTACTTTTTTGAAAAAAAAGAATATTACCTAATAGGGAACTTGGTATTTATGAAGGGAGATTACAATGAAAACCGGAACAGATCGTGTCAAACGTGGAATGGCAGAAATGCAAAAGGGTGGCGTCATTATGGACGTCGTTAATGCTGAGCAAGCAAAAATAGCGGAGGAGGCTGGTGCTGTTGCTGTAATGGCATTGGAGCGAGTACCTTCCGATATCCGTGCAGCGGGCGGCGTAGCAAGAATGGCAGATCCGCGAATTGTTGAGGAAGTGATGAATGCGGTTACGATTCCAGTAATGGCAAAATGCCGTATTGGTCATATCGTTGAAGCGCGTGTTCTTGAGGCAATGGGAGTAGATTATATCGATGAAAGTGAAGTATTAACCCCAGCTGACGAAGAATTCCACTTATATAAAAGTGATTATACTGTCCCATTCGTGTGTGGCTGTCGTGATTTAGGAGAAGCTGCACGTCGCATTGGTGAAGGTGCAGCCATGCTTCGTACGAAGGGCGAGCCAGGGACAGGAAATATTGTTGAAGCCGTTCGCCATATTCGTAAAGTAAATGCTCAGATTCGTAAGGTTGTAGGAATGAATGAAGATGAGCTCATGACTGAGGCAAAGCTTTTAGGTGCTCCATTCGAGCTATTAGTTGAAATTAAAAAGCTTGGTCGCTTGCCAGTTGTTAATTTCGCTGCTGGTGGTGTAGCAACTCCTGCTGATGCTGCCTTAATGATGCAGTTAGGTGCTGATGGAGTATTCGTTGGTTCAGGTATCTTTAAGTCTGAACATCCAGCGAAATTTGCGCGAGCAATTGTTGAAGCAACAACACATTATCAAGACTATAAATTAATTGCAGAGCTTTCAAAAGAATTAGGTACGCCGATGAAAGGGATCGAAATCTCTTCATTAGCACCCGAAGCACGTATGCAGGAGCGCGGCTGGTAAGGAGAATTTTTATGGTGAAAATAGGGGTTCTTGGCCTTCAGGGTGCAGTCAGGGAACATGTCAATTCCATCGAGCAATGTGGTGCTGAAGCCGTTGTAATTAAGCGAAAGGATCAGCTTGTAGACGTGGATGGCTTAATCCTCCCTGGTGGGGAAAGCACAACGATGCGCCGGTTAATTGATAAGTACGACTTCATGGATGAACTGAAAATTTTTGCATCATCTGGTAAACCGATGTTGGGTACTTGTGCAGGCTTAATTCTACTAGCGAAAAATATAGTTGGTTATGATGAGCCACATATTGGTGTCATGGATGTTAAAGTAGAACGAAATTCATTTGGACGGCAAAGAGAAAGCTTTGAGGTAGATTTAGATATAGCTGGAGTTGCAGAGGATTTCCCGGCAGTCTTTATTCGTGGACCTCATATTGTACAAGCAGGAGAGAACGTAGAAATCCTCGCTAAGTATAATGAGCGCATTGTTGCAGTGCGTGAAGGAAATATTCTTGGCTGCTCATTTCATCCTGAATTAACAGATGATCACCGTATGATAGCTTATTTTATTCAGATGATTGAAGAGGCAAAGAATCGTTAAAATTCATTCAGCAGCTATCTATCTAACAGACGGTAAAATGAGTTAAGCATTAATTTAATGGAGTTTCACTTAAATCTAAATGCAAATTCGTATATTCCAGTTGAAAATGGCTGATAATTGTAGTAAAGTAGGAATAATTAAATTCAATAGTGCAAAGCAATGCGAGGAAATAGTAGCATGAATTTATTCTGTAGAGAGCCGATGGCTGGTGAAAATCGGTGAATGAAGCTTGTGAATCCCTCCTCAAGCAAAAGTATGGAACACATTTTTTATAAAAATGTCAGTAAATACTTTCGGTAGAAAACCGTTATTTATGTTAAGCTGGAAAGCATTGATATTGATGCTTTCAACTAGGGTGGCAACGCGGGTAACTCTCGTCC
>JAEWDX010000173.1 GCA_023389895.1 Bacillota bacterium | reverse complement strand
TCACAGAGATCCTCGAACTGGGCGAAATTTCTTCGAATAAAGCACCAAGTCCAAACCCGACACCATCCAATGAATAATCGCCATCGGCAATCGTCATTTTCAAATGATTTTGGTTTGAGCCGATTTTTCTCATACTTGCGATCTCAACTTCACCTATCATGATCCTCGGCTTCGGATTATCCATTCCGAAAGGAGCTAGCTTTTGCATTTCCTCCAAAGAGGATAAATGAATATCTTGTAAAAGAAATTTGCCATCCACGGCTGTAACAGGAATAAAATCTTCTTCTGTCAGTTGTTCATTCGCTAAGGCATTTAAGCGATTCCGAAGCTCATCAACATCGGCTAAATTCAATGTCATCCCTGCTGCCATCGTATGACCGCCAAAGTGAGGCAAAATATCCCGACAAGTTGATAGATTTTTAAATAAGTCAAAACCTACTATACTTCTGGCTGATCCTTTCGCAATCCCCTTCTCTTTATCAAAGCTAAGAACAATTACAGGACGATAAAATTTTTCTACTAGTTTTGAAGCAACAATCCCAATAACACCAGCATTCCAGCCTTCTTGACCGATAACAAGAACTGAATTCTCACTGATTGGATATTTCTCCTCCACTTCTTTCATTGCCTGTGCGGTAATTTCACTCACGATTACTTTTCTTTCTTTATTTAACTGTTCGATCTCTTCCGCGATGGTCTCTGCTTCATCCGGATCTTCTGTTAAAAGCAAATAGACAGCAGGATCCGCACTATCTAATCGACCAACCGCATTAAGCCGTGGTGCGATGAGAAAGCCAATCGTCTCCTCATCAATTGAATTTAACTCTGTACCTGCTTTTTTGAGCAATGCTTTTAAACCAATATTTCTTGTATTCTTCAGGTTTTTAATTCCATGCTTTGCAATTAAGCGATTTTCCCCTTTTAAGGAAACAAGGTCTGCAATTGTACCAATCGCAGCTATTTCAAGTAGATGTTCGGGCAATTCGCCGTAAAGGGCATGTGCTAGTTTTAAAGCAACCCCGACACCAGCAAGCTCATGAAAAGGATAGTTACTATTCTTTAATTTCGGATGAATAATCGCCACTGCCTCAGGTAATACCGGCCCTGGCTCATGGTGATCCGTAATGATTAAATCTAGGCCGAGCTCAGCAGCTGCCTTTGCTTCATTTATTGCAGCAATACCTGTATCAACCGTAATAATTAATTTAATCCCAATTTCTTTCGCATATTGAAAAGCGGGAATATTCGGGCCATACCCTTCTGTAAATCGATTCGGAATATAAAATTGGACATTTGCCCCTAAATCACTTAATGTCATCATCAAAAGTGATGTACTTGTTACACCATCCGCATCGTAATCGCCAAATATTAAAATCGCTTCTTCATGCTCTATTGCTGTTTTTATCCTTGAAACAGCGATTTCCATATCCGTTAATAAAAATGGATCATGAAATTGCTGCCCATGATCAAATAAAAAATCCTCCGCTTTCCCTGGACTATCAATTCCTCGATTAATCAGCATTGCTGCAACTAGTGGAGAGATATTCAATTGATTGATAAGCTGACTTTCCTTTTCTTTATCTATATCACGGACAATCCACCGTGTTTTTGATTGTAACATCCATTCACCCCTCAACTGTTTAATTATACAAGAGGGGTCCCCTTGTTTCAACGATCGAAACGAGAAGAAAATGACAGCATTAAAAGCAAAAACAGCGAAATTCGCTGTTTTTTATGGCTTTGATTGAGTTGTGACCGTATCTTCTTGCTTTTCAAGCGGTTTCTCAGGCTGTGAAGCATTCTCTTTTTTTAGCAAATCGTTTTCCTTTTTTAATACTTTAATATTTTTTTGCATCGTATACATTCGAAAAACACCTACGAATGCAACCATTAAAGCTCCCATTAAAAAGGAACCTAAAATAACTAGTACGAGCGGCCATTCACTTTTTCCAAATAAATAATTTACTGTAACAGGGTCAACATTAATAACAGCAAAGATAGCAATAATTAGCGCTAATAATATTCCAACTATTAAAGTCCATTGATTCTTCAACAAACAGCACTCCTTTCATTAAACATATTCCTTCTTTTATTATAATGGCAAATATTCCTTGAATAAACAAATATTAAAAAAAGCCTCAAGCACAGCTTGAGACTCTTATTCATACAATCAAGTTAAACTTGAGGTTCATCACTTGATTTACGTTTTACTTTTTCTGTTTTGAGTACGCCCTTTTCCTTTAGTTCTTTTCCTTTCCAATCAGCCCACATTTGTGCAGCTAAGAAGATCGATGAATATACACCAACTATAGTTCCGACAAGCAAGGCGATCGAAAAGTTGCGAATCGATTCGCTTCCAAAAATAAGCAAGCCTAAAACAGCGAAGATAACCGTTAAAACAGTATTAATCGAACGGCTCATTACTTGACGAAGTGCCGTATTCGTAACATCCGCAATGTCGTCAAATGATTTCAGACGTTTTTTCTTCTGCATATTTTCCCTCATTCGGTCAAACGTTACGATCGTATCATTAATTGAATAACCGACAACAGTTAAAATCGCGGCAATAAAGGTGATATCGACTTCTAATCTTGTAATGCTAAAGAACATAATAATTATGAATGCGTCATGAAGCAACGCAATAACAGCGGGAACTGCCATTCTCATTTCAAAACGAACCGATACATAAAGAACAATCCCAATGGAGGCAATTCCTAACGCCTTCAATGCATTGATCGCCAATTCTCTTCCTACTGTCGGCGAAACAGTACTAACACTAGGTTCAGAGCCATCCTTCTCAAGGAAATGAGCCTTCAAATCAGCAATTTCATCTTTCGTTAATACTTCCTTAAGCCTTACAGCGCCAACGTTATTCTCTTCACCCGAGATCACAATATCATTCGTTTCAATATTTAACGCAGCGAGATCCGCCTGAACCTCTTCCTTTGTCAGCTGATGATTTGACATAATATCAATGCGGGTACCTTGCGAAAAATCAATGCCTAAATTTAATCCGAAAATAGAGACGATGACAATCCCTATCGCCATTGTGGCCCCAGAAATTATATAATAAATTTTTCTCGATTTAACAAAATCAAACCGATCAAATTTCGTTTTTAAGTCATGGGCATCTTTATTCTCGGCAATATCATGTATCGCACTTTTCTTCACACCAAACCAACTAGGCTTCTTGTTAAAGAGATTGCTATTCACCCAAAGTCCAAGCAATAATCTTGAACCATAAACCGCAGTTAAAAAGCTAACTAAAATACTAATGATCAGCATTGTTGCAAACCCTTTAACAGAGCTTGTCCCGAAATAAAACAGAACACCCGCTACTAAAATCGTTGTAAGATTCGCATCGAGTATCGACGTAAATGAATTTCGGCTTCCAGCTTGGAAGGCTGATTTAATCGTGCGACCGACACGAATCTCCTCTTTAATTCGTTCATACGTAATAATATTCGCATCGACTGCCATCCCTACACCAAGAATGAGTGCCGCAATACCTGGAAGTGTCAAGACACCATTCATCCAGTCAAAGATAACTAGAATTAAGAAAATATAAATCGATAATGTAACGGTTGCAATAAATCCAGGAAAGCGGTAGTACACAAGCATAAATAAGAAAATAACGGCAATTCCGATGATTCCACCAAGAATCGTTTTTTGCAATGCTTGTTCACCAAATTGCGCACCGACAGATGTTGAATAAACTTCTGTAAGTTTTACTGGTAAAGATCCTGCATTAAGCAAGTCTGACAATTCATTCGCTTCTTCCATCGTAAAGCTTCCGACAATTGAAACTGTATTTTGATTAAAAACTTGACTCACTCTTGGAGCAGAAACTAAATGCTCATTTTCCGTTCCAGCTGCCGTCTTAAAGGAGTCGACTCCTTCTTCAAAATCTAGCCAAATCGCCAAAATATTATTTGGCTCACCCATGTTGACAATTTTCTGGGTTACCTCTTTAAATGTATTCGCACTTTTTAGCTTAATGGAAACGCTCGGTTTACCATTTTCATCAAAGGTCTGCTTAGCTCCACCCTCTGCCAAATCAGAGCCATCCATTAGCACTTCATCATTCACATCGCGAAATGTTAATGTTGCTTCAGTTGCTAATAATCTTCGCGCTTCATTTTGGTCGGTCACACCCGCAAGCTGGACGCGAATTCGATTATCACCTTCAACTGAAATATTTGGCTCACTAACGCCAATAACATTAACCCGTTTATTCAATGCACTAACAGTATGACTCAAAACGGTTTTATCAATATTTTGTCCTTCATCAATCGGTGTAACATCATAAAGAACCTCAAAACCACCTTGTAAATCTAATCCAAGCTTAATATCATTTAATATGCCTTTAGTTGTTGCTCCAGATAAACTTCCAAATAAAAGGATAATTAGGAAGAAGGCAACAATACGACCGCGCTTTACCATTATGTAAAAATCCTCCTTAATTCAAAACAGAGTTCGAACAGAATTAACATTATTCATTATGAAACAGTTTAGAAAAGCTGTCAATTATTCTAAAAATGAGATTGTTGGAAATGAGAGAATGAACTAGCACTTTATATGTAATCATTAAAAAGACGAGATTATTTTAAAAGCTCACGAAGCTCAGCTTCATCATCAAAGGAGAACTCTGCCTCTTTAAACGCTTCAATTGTTGCATAATTAAAGAACTCACCGACCTTAATAGACATAATATCTGCAACAATTTCGTGAATTAACTTCGTTTCACTTATTTTCCTCCATTTTTTTTGAAGTAAAAAATTCCAAAGCTCATTCTCTGACACTTGCTCGTATCCTAACAGTGAAAATTCCTCCAGCTTGCTTTGCAGAACGAGCTGTACCTCTCTCCGTACATCATCATTTATATGGCTTGTCTCCATAACAAAAGCCTCCCTGTTCTAGGAAAAAATAATTAACTTCATTTAGAAATGCTTGGCATTCTTTGTCCACCTTATTGCATATAGTTAATTGTATATGATCACACCTATTTTGAGAAGGCAGGGAGCAAAATGTCTAAGTTTTTAAAAGGAACAATGATCCTGCTTATAGCCGGACTTATTACGAGGGTGCTTGGATTTATAAATCGGATAGTCATTGCGCGGTTTATTGGAGAGGAAGGCGTCGGTCTATACATGATGGCATACCCTACACTTATTCTTGTTGTAACAATCACTCAACTTGGTCTACCTGTCGCAATTTCAAAAAATATTGCCGAAGCAGAAGCACAAGGAAATATGAAAAAAATCAAAAAAATTCTCGTTGTTTCTCTTGCGATAACAATTTCCCTTTCTGCTATTTTCACCCCGGCATTATTGATGCTTGCGCCCTATCTTTCAAAAACCTTATTCACTGATTCTCGTACACTTTTGCCATTGCTCGCGATTGCACCAATCGTCCCGATTATTGCCATCTCTTCTGTCATAAGAGGCTATTTCCAAGGTAGACAAAATATGAAGCCAGCAGCGGCTTCACAAGTTATCGAGCAAATTGTGCGCATATCGTTAATCGCTGTGATGACGAAAGCATTTCTACCATTTGGAATCGAATATGCAGCCGCTGGAGCAATGTTTGCAGCTGTAATTGGTGAAATGGCATCATTACTATTTTTATTAGCAACCTTTAAGATGAAAAAAAAGTTTAGAGTAAGAAAGCACTTTTTTCAATATGTAAAATCAGGTAAATCAACATTTAACGAGTTAATGAGTATCGCCCTCCCAACCACAGGAAGTAGAATGATTGGTTCTTTAGCATGGTTTTTTGAACCGATCGTCGTTTCTCATTCATTAGCCATTGCAGGTGTCGCTGCCATAGCGGCAACTAAACAATATGGTGCGTTAACAGGCTTTGCCCTACCTTTATTAATGCTGCCATCCTTTATTACAAATTCATTAGCAACCTCGTTAGTTCCAGCCATTAGTGAGGCTAATTCAAGAAATGAACGGAATTTAATTGAATATAGACTCCAGCAAGCGCTCAGGTTTACTTTTTTGACAGGAGGTTTAGCGGTCATTCTTCTCTACGTATTATCTGAGGAATTAATGCAAATTATGTACGGCTCAACGAGTGGTGCGCCATTTATTAGATTAATGGCTCCATTTTTTATTTTTCATTATTATCAAGGGCCATTGCAAGCTACACTTCAAGCGATGAATTTAGCAAGAGCCGCAATGATAAACAGTTTAATTGGTGCCATTGTGAAAACAGCAGTTATTTTCTTTCTCGCAAGCCAGCCAGCAATTGGTATTAATGGAGTTGCCTTAGGGATTTTGGTCGGCTTCGTTCTTGTCACCTTGTTGCATTTTGCAACAGTTATGAAAGCAATCTCCTTCACATTTCATATCCAAGACTATGTCAAAACCTTTATTGTCATGGGAATAGCTGGCTACACTGGCTATTGGCTTTTAGAAAAAATAAACAACAATATTCACATAGTTTTTCAGGTTTTATTGATTACGCTAACGATTATGCTCATCTATTTCATCCTCGTAATCTTTTTAGGGTTAATAAAAAAAGAAGAATTAAAACGCATTCCTTTCATCGGCAAACCATTATCCAAATTTACTTTCAGATAGGAAAAGTGAAAGCGCCTTCGGAACAATCAAAAAGCAGATTGTTCCTGCGATAATTATTCGTAGAAGTTTTCCTTAGTGCTCACCCCCGACAAACACAAGACAGGCCTCTTGGGAAAGTGCTCTTTACTTTCTGAGAGGATTGGCTTGACTCTTACTTTTTTTCATCATGAATATCAATAAAAAATTGGCCATTTTCAAAGCTACAAAAGGAAATCTTTTGAATATCATTATAGCCTCTTTTCCGAAGCTGCTGACGTAGCCAGAAATTTGTTTTATCCATTTTTTTTAAGTTGGTTTCCTGAATGATTCCATCAAGGATAAGGGGAATGGTTAAATTTCCCGACTTCTTTTTTTCCTTTTCTATTACCGATAATTCTCCTGTCGTTTCTAAAATCGCAAACTCAACATCTGAAATATTTCTTATATCCTTTCCTCTCAATTGAAGCAATAAATCATCAAAATTGTAGCGATGCTTTCTCATCGCTTCCTCATCAATTTTTCCCCGATTAATAATAATCGTCGGCTTCCCATCTACTAAATCACGAAACTTCTTACTTTTTAGCGTAGCATAGGCGAGTGTAATTTGAATAATCATCAATAATAAAATGGGAAGAACATTTGCAAACAATTGTGATCTTGGCTTTTCGATTGCAATTACCGCCATTTCGGCCATCATAATTGAGACAACGAAATCGATGACGCTTAGCTGCCCCATTTCCTTTTTTCCCATAATTCTTAACACAGATAAAATTAATACATATAAAAAAATAGTCCGAAATATAATCGTTAAATAATTTTCCATTTTTTCTCCTTATTTTTCTAATATTTCGTTATTTTATTGATATTAAAATATCTTTCTTCTTCGAATTGTTTATTCGCCCTTTATTGTGCGCATTGAACGAAGGAAACATGTATGTTTGGATTCTATTTTTGGATTTTATGAATATGCTTGTACTAAGGAACAGACAGTTTAAACAAACTGGCTGCATATATGCAAAGAAAAGGAAGGAGAGGGGTAAGATCGAAGAACATAAAAATGTCGGTGGTGGAGTCCTTTATGGGATTATTACCATCTTTATACTGGCCATTATTAGCAGCATCATCTTTTCTTTATTACTCAAGTTCACAACTCTTCAGGAATCATCTTTACACTATGTCATAACAGCGATTTCCTTTATTTCACTTTTTATCGGCGGTTTTATTTCAGGTGGAAAAGGAAAAGTAAAAGGGTGGCTACTTGGGGGATTAACAGGCTTTTTTTATTCTCTCATCATTTTTCTCTTTCAATATTTAGGGTTTGATCGCTTATTTGATCTTGAGCAAATTATTTATCATTCCTGCTATATCCTTACAGCGATGATGGGTGGAATACTTGGCGTAAATATGTCCAATAGCAAGTCCAGACCAGCTTAAACAAAAAAAGCCTGTGAAGCATATTTTCAGAATTTGATCGGTTAAACAGATCAAATTCCTACTCGCAAACCCTCACAGGCTTTTTCAGCAATAATTAATTACTTTGAAAGCATATCTCCCGCTGCTGCTTCTACTACTTCACGAATGGCATTGCGGTCATATGTAAGACGACTTCCATCTCCACACTTAATGACAACCTTGCCTTCATCAATCGCGTCGATAAAGCCGTGAAGTCCTCCAATTGTTATGATTTTATCCCCTTTTTTCAAGTCGGTCTGCATCTGTTGAACCGCCTTTTGACGTTTCTGTTGCGGACGAATAAGTAAAAAATAGAATAAAACAAACATTAATAACAGTGGTCCTATTGTACCGATCATCTCCATTGCTTTCACTCCCTTCTTATTTTGCTTTGTGAAAAAACTTGTGATTGTTATCGTTATTAAACAATCATCAATCAATTTTTTCCCTACCGTTTAGATGCTAGGGCTTTAAAAGTTTTTCGCATTAGGCTTATTAAACCCATATTGTTCGAAAAACTCTTCTCTAAAGTCACCAAGACGATCTTCTCTGATCGCTTGTCTGACCTCTTCCATCAATTTTAGCAGAAAATATAGATTATGGTAAGTTGTAAGTCGAATTCCGAATGTTTCATCACATCGAATTAAGTGGCGGATATAGGCACGACTATAGTTACGACATGTATAGCAATCGCAATTTTTATCAATTGGACCAAAATCGCGCGCATATTTCGCATTTTTCACAACTAAACGGCCTTCACTCGTCATTAAAGTACCATTGCGTGCAATTCTTGTCGGCAGCACGCAATCAAACATATCAACTCCGCGAATTGCTCCATCAATCAATGAATCTGGAGAGCCAACCCCCATTAAATATCTTGGCTTATTCGTTGGCAGCAATGGAGTCGTAAATTCAAGTACACGATTCATAACATCCTTTGGTTCCCCTACTGACAGACCACCGATTGCATAGCCAGGAAAATCAAGTGAAACGAGATCTCTCGCACTTTGCTTACGAAGCTCTTCATACTCGCCGCCTTGAACAATACCAAATAACCCTTGATCCTTCGGGCGATTATGAGCCGTTAAACATCGTTCAGCCCAGCGTGATGTTCTTTCAACAGAGTTCTTCATATAGTCAAACGATGCAGGATATGGTGGACATTCATCAAATGCCATCATAATATCTGAACCAAGCGCATTTTGAACTTCCATTGATTTTTCTGGTGATAAAAATAATTTATCCCCGTTTAAATGATTACGAAAATGAACGCCCTCCTCTTCTATTTTGCGAAAATCACTTAAACTAAATACTTGAAAACCACCGGAATCTGTCAAAATCGCTCGATCCCAATTCATAAATTTATGGAGGCCACCAGCTTCTTTAATGATATCATGACCTGGACGGAGCCAAAGATGATACGTATTACTTAAAATAATCCCCGCTCCGAGCTCCTTTAAATCCTCCGGTGACATCGTCTTTACAGTAGCCATTGTCCCAACTGGCATAAAAACAGGTGTTTCGAATGAACCATGTGGGGTATGAACTCTCCCAAGCCTCGCACCTGTTTGCTTACATGTTTTAATTAATTCATAACGAATTGCTGTCAATTTCGCTTTTCTCCTTCCAAATTCCATATACCATTTAGGCAAAATCGATACATTATAGGATGAGCATTGCATCACCAAAGCTAAAGAAACGATATTTCTGTTCAACCGCTTCATTGTATGCATTTAGAACGTTCTCTCTGCCAGCGAGTGCACTAACAAGCATGATGAGCGTAGATTTTGGCAAATGAAAATTCGTAACCATCCCATCAATTGCTTTAAATTCATAGCCTGGATAAATAAAGATATTTGTCCAGCCGCTTGCCGAGGCGAAACGACCATCCTGCTCAGTTGCTATTGTTTCAAGTGTTCTCGTCGAAGTCGTTCCAACAGAAATGATGCGACCACCATTTTCCCTTACCTGATTAAGTAAGCCGGCCGTTTCTACTGTCATCTGATAAAACTCACTATGCATCTCATGTTCATTCGTATCTTCTACACTAACAGGTCTAAATGTTCCAAGACCAACATGAAGTGTTATAAACGCAATATGCACACCTAACGCACGAATCTCATCTAATAATTGTTCAGTAAAATGCAGCCCGGCAGTTGGAGCAGCAGCCGAACCGACTTCTCGGGCGAAAACAGTCTGATAGCGATCCCGATCATCCAATTGTTCTCTTATATATGGCGGTAGCGGCATCTCTCCAAGTTGATCCAATACCTCGTAAAAAATTCCCTCATATTGAAAATCAAGCATTCTTCCCCCATGTTCAGCTGTTTCTACACAAGTTGCCGTTAATTCACCATTGCCAAAGCGGATTTTTGTCCCAATTTGAATTCTCTTTGCGGGTTTCACGAGAGTTTCCCATTTATCCCCCTCAAACTGCTTCAATAAAAGGACTTCAATTTTAGCTCCTGTGTTTTCTTTTTCTCCATAAAGCCTTGCAGGCATTACTTTCGTATCATTCAAAACAAGACAATCGCCTGCATGTAAATGATCCTTTATTTGTTTAAACGTTTTATGCTCGATCGTTCCTGTTGTTTTGTTTAACACCATTAATCTGCTGCTTGTCCTATCTGAAAGAGGAGTTTGAGCAATTAATTCCTCTGGTAAATTAAAATCAAAAATATCTACTTTCATCATTGCACCAACTTTTGTTATAATATCAAGTTGTTATTTAAACGGAACTTCATTAATCACGCCTGTAACGCCACCTCCTCCCAAAGTTCCACCTTTAGAGAAAACGAAGTGGCGTTGACAAAGTTTTTCTTTTCCTGCAACTTCACCTGACTAGGACGCCTAACCTTTGTCTGCCATTTAGACATTTCTCGCTTCTGGCA
>JAEWDX010000092.1 GCA_023389895.1 Bacillota bacterium | reverse complement strand
GGTAAAGAACAGTCAATGATGGCTGTTCTTTTTTTATCTTCTTTTTTATAAATGAAATCCGCTGCATATTCAAAGCCGAGGGCAGCGCCCTTATAAAGTAGTTCAGCATTTCTGTCAGGCAACGCCGTTAATCGTGCCAGAAAAAGGTGAAACCCAGTAACTCAGTCACGCAACATCATAAAAGTGCCTCAGGATTTGTAATTTTCTTAAGTTGTTTTAGGAAATATTTATATTTTGGATTGTTTGTATCTGTGGAAATTAAATCACTTTCACACTCTGTACAAATAAAAGAAGTGTATAGATGAATTCCTCTTCGTTTTGTTTGTTCGCAAATAACACATTTTTCCCCGATATATTTTTTCGCCAATAGCATCCCCAATTTCTCCACCTCCATACACTGAGTTTTTCCATTTTGATCAATTTGTATACAATTTTAGGAAAATTCAAGGAAATTACTTAATTATTATTGTATGTTTTAAGGCGAGTTTCTTTGTATGTCTATCTAGGAATCTTTCCATGGATTTTCAGGGAGTATAATTCTTTTTGTTTTTCTGTTAAAATAGATAAGATGCAAAACTTTGATGCTTAATGTCATTAGAGAAAGCGAACGAAAAAAAAGACTCAATTTATTGTGCCATATTAACTTTGATATTCCATCTTTATTTCCCTGGGAAATAATTTTTGAGGATAGTATTCTTTGAAAAATGGCAGCGAGATCTTAGAGGCAGCTAAAAATAATAAGGTAGCTATTTTTATGGAACAATACTAGTGTGCTCTGGAGGATTATAATGAACAATGGAATTTTTATTACGATAGAGGGACCTGATGGAGCAGGGAAAACAACGATTATCAGTATGATTGCCAAGAAGCTTGAAGAAGAGGGATATGGTGTTCTATTAACAAGAGAGCCCGGAGGAATTGATATAGCTGAGCAAATAAGAAATGTCATTCTTGATAAGCGGAATACATCAATGGATTCCCGGACAGAGGCGCTTTTATATGCAGCGGCAAGAAGACAGCATTTAACTGAGAAAATTATGCCTGCTCTTGAAAAAAAACAGATCATTCTCTGTGACCGTTTTATTGATAGTTCATTGGCGTATCAAGGCTTTGCTCGTGGATTAGGAATCGATGAAGTATTCTCGATAAATAGCTTTGCAATCGATGGCAAGATGCCGGAATTAACGTTGTATTTTGATATTGATCCAGAAATGGGTCTAAATCGAATCAATCGCCATAAAGATAGAGAAGTAAATCGACTTGATTTGGAGACGATTGAATTCCATGAGAAGGTTCGAGAAGGATATCATATTTTATTAAAGAAATATCCTGAGCGTATATACAAAATTGACGCTTCTAACTCGATTGAGCAAGTCTTTAAAGAAGCAGAAGAGAAGGTTCGGGAAATATTACATAAAAGAATGAGTTAAGCGGCCTTAAAGAAATTTAAGGCTTTTTCTAAATGTTTGTTCGTAATATAATTGATATAATATACATATAAGCATAATAACGAAGAATGGAAGGGGATGAAAGTATGAAACTCATTTTAGCGGTTGTTCAAGATCAGGATAGTAGTAAGCTTATGAATGCATTAGTTGACAATAAATTTCGTGCAACTAAATTAGCAAGTACTGGTGGCTTTCTTAAATCAGGGAATACAACCTTCATGATTGGAACTGATGATATTCGTGTTGACAAAGCGTTGCAAATCATTAAGGATAATTGTAAATCTAGGGACCAGCTTGTTGCTCCTATTTCTCCAATGGGGGGAAATGCTGATTCATATGTCCCTTATCCAGTAGAGGTTGAGGTTGGTGGAGCAACAGTCTTTGTTTTACCGATTGAAAAGTTTCTCCAATTTTGATGTTTTATTGGAAATTTAAAAGGTATAAGTGGTGATCAATTTGGCAAGAACGTGGGAACAGCTTGAGGAAATCCAGCCAATCGTTTTGAAAATGTTGAAAAATAGTATATTGAAGGGGCGACTAGCTCACGCCTATCTGTTTGAAGGTATGAAGGGGACAGGGAAGCGAGATGCAGGCATTCTTTTAGCGAAAACGTTTTATTGTCATTCACCGATTAATGGTTATATTCCTTGTGAGGCTTGTTCGAATTGTAAGCGAATAAACTCCAGCAATCATCCAGACATACACATCGTTGAACCAGATGGCTTATCGATTAAAAAGGCACAAATTCAAGCATTACAAGCAGAATTTTCAAAGACGGGTGTAGAATCGAATAAAAAATTGTATATGATCATTCATGCCGATCGAATGACTGTTAATGCAGCGAATAGTTTATTAAAATTCCTTGAGGGGCCTAATCCTGGAACGATCGCAATATTAATGACCCAACAAGCACAACAAATACTTCCTACTATTCTTTCTCGCTGTCAAACTATCTCGTTTAAATCATTATCACCAGTAAAATTAATCGAACTTCTTACTTTAAACGGTGTAGAATCACATATGGCCCCCATCCTTGCCCAGCTAACAAATAATATTGAAGAAGCGATTGAATATAGTCGAAATGATTGGTTTGTACAAGCGCAAAAAATAGTGTTAAAATTATATGAAGCACTAGAAAAAACTCCACTTGAAGTAATGCTTGCACTTCAGGAGGATTGGTTTGTACACTTTAAAGAGAAAGAGCAATCCGACCTTGGATTAGACCTACTACTTCTTATTTTTAAGGATTTATTATATATACAGATCGGTAAAATAGAGCAGATTGTCTACCTTGAGGAAAAGGAGCGTTTTGAGAAATTCGCGTTACGGACTTCAAGAAGAAAATTAACAGAACAAATGACAGCCATATTAGAAGCAAAAAGAAAATTACAAGCGAATATGAATCCGCAATTGTTAATGGAACAGCTTGTATTGAATTTGCAGGAGGGATCTTCAGTTGTATGATGTAGTAGGAGTGCGCTTTAAAAAGGCGGGCAAAATATATTATTTCGATCCCGATGGACTAGCAATCGAAAAGAATGCGTTTGTCATTGTTGAAACGGTTCGAGGGATTGAGTATGGAAGAGTCGTTGTTGCTCCGAAGAGGGTTGATGAGAACGATGTTGTGCTTCCGTTAAAAAAGGTCCTTAGAATTGCAGAGCAAAAGGATCGGATGATCGTCGATGAAAATAAAGTAGCCGCAAAAGAGGCCTATGATGTTTGCTGTGAAAAGGTAAACACTCATCAACTAGATATGAAGTTAGTTGATGTTGAATATACATTTGATCGAAATAAAGTCATCTTCTATTTTACTGCCGATGGAAGAGTTGATTTCCGTGAACTTGTAAAAGACTTAGCAGCAATATTTAGGACAAGGATCGAGCTCCGTCAAATTGGTGTAAGAGATGAGGCGAAGATGCTTGGAGGAATAGGTCCTTGTGGAAGAATGCTATGCTGTTCTACATTTTTAGGTGATTTTGATCCTGTGTCGATTAAAATGGCAAAGGATCAAAATTTATCATTAAATCCTACAAAGATATCTGGCTTATGTGGGAGATTAATGTGTTGTTTAAAGTATGAAAACGATGAATATGAAGAAGCAAAGGCCCAATTGCCAGATGTTGGAGAGTGGATTCAAACGCCAGAAGGTTTTGGTAAGGTAATAGGTTTGAATATTTTGGAAAGAGTCCTTCAAGTTGATGTAGCTGATGCTGAACGTATTTTAGAATTTACACTTGAAGAACTTAAAACCGAGGGTACTGTATCAATGCAATCCACAGAATAATGAGGTGGCACACGTGGATAAAAAAGAATTTTTTGACTCAGTAAGTAATATGGAAGCTCAAATCGGACATTTATATAAGCAGCTTGGTGAGTTAAAGCAGCATTTAGCAGAATTCCTCGAAGAAAATAACTCTTTAAAGCTGGAAAATGAACATTTAAGGCGCCGTTTAGAGATAACAACAGAAAACGAAACAACTGATAGCAAGGAGCAAACAATCGAATCCCTTCATCCATCCGATGATAAAGGGATTGATATTGGGGAAGGCTATGATAATCTTGCTCGATTGTATCAGGAGGGCTTTCATATTTGTAATCTCCATTTTGGAAGTCCCCGAAAAGAAGGAGACTGTTTATTTTGTTTATCATTCCTTAATAAGAAGTAAACTTTTTTCGGGGCTGTCCTTTTGGGTTAGCCCCCTTTTTATGAAGATAAAATTTACTAATGGAGGAGTTTGAATGGTTTTATTAAAGGGAGATGAGCGACTAGATTATTTATTAGCAGAAGAATTGCGAATCATTCAAAGTCCTTCAGTCTTTTCATTTTCACTTGACGCTGTATTATTGGCTAAGTTTGTTTATGTCCCCATTCAAAAAGGGAGTCTTATCGATCTTTGCAGTGGAAATGGCGTGATTCCATTATTTTTAAGTGCGAGAACGAAAGGAAATATAATGGGTGTTGAGATTCAAGAGCGCCTTTTTGATATGGCGGAAAGAAGTATGATATACAATCAGCTAGAGGAAAGAATTTCGATGATTCATGGAGATATTAAGGAAATGCCGAGAAGGCTAGGTTACGGGAAATTTGA
The DNA here is from genome assembly GCA_023389895.1 of Bacillota bacterium. Taxonomy (GTDB): domain Bacteria; phylum Bacillota; class Bacilli; order Bacillales; family Cytobacillaceae; genus Cytobacillus. The sequence continues at coordinate 1,263 of JAEWDX010000092.1, read as the reverse complement.
TGTTGTTACGTGTAATCCACCTTATTTTCCTACTTCATCATCTGAGGAAATGAATGAAAATGAACATTTGGCTATTGCTCGTCATGAAATTTCATGTACATTGGAGGATGCGATTAAGGCTTCAAGTGATTTAGTTCGTCAAGGTGGAAAGGTAGCATTTGTTCATCGACCAGGCAGGCTTCTTGATATAATTTCATTGATGCGTAAATATAAGCTTGAGCCGAAGAAGATTCAGTTTGTTTATCCGAAACAAGGGAAAGAAGCCAATACATTACTAGTTGAAGCTACGAAAAATGGCAATCCAGATTTAAAAATTCTACCACCTTTATTTGTTTATAATGAAAAGAATGAATATACTTCTGAGATAAGGGAAATTTTATATGGAAAATAACCATTATTTTTATGTTCTTCATTGCAAAGATGATAGTTTATATGCGGGATATACGAATAATCTTGAAAGACGGATTAAACTCCATAATGAAGGAAAAGGTGCAAAATATACGAGAGGCAGGGGACCGGTTGAGCTTGTTTTTGCAAAGAGCTTTGCGAATAAAAGTGACGCCTTAAAGGCGGAGTATGCATTTAAACAATGGAAGCGTTCGAAAAAAGAAAAATTTCTTAAGGAAAATATGAACGATCATTTTTTAAAGCTAGATCATGGTTTAGCGGCTACTTCTGACGCTCATAATGTGTAATTAATTGCTAAAAGCTTTAATTTAGTATTTCTATAAGACAGGTGGTACATATGTGGCAACAAAAAAGCTTTCAAAATGAATTAAATAAGGGAATATTGTATTTAGTTCCAACTCCAATTGGAAATTTAGAGGATATGAGCTTTCGAGCGATTAGAATGATGAAAGAAGCAAACTATATAGCTGCGGAAGATACGAGAAATACAAAAAAACTATGTAATTATTTTAAAATTGACACTCCGATTATTAGTTATCATGAGCATAATAAGGAAGAGAGTGGCAGGAAGCTGCTTGAAAAACTTAAAAATGGTGAAAAAATCGCGCTTGTCAGTGATGCTGGCATGCCGACAATATCAGATCCTGGCTATGAGCTTGTAGTGGCAGCTACGAAAGAGCAACTAACAGTCGTTCCTTTACCCGGTGCGAATGCCGCTTTAACAGCGCTTATTGCTTCGGGACTTAGCACACAGCCGTTTTATTTTTTTGGTTTTTTAAATCGGCAAAAAAAAATAAAACGCAAAGAGCTTGAAGAGCTTGCGAAAATAAACTCGACAATTATTCTATATGAAGC
>JAEWDX010000144.1 GCA_023389895.1 Bacillota bacterium | reverse complement strand
TGCTGGAGGTTAATTCAAGTGTTCAAACTACCATGCAAGGATTAATTAAGAAAGAACTGCTACTTCAATCTAAACTGGAAAATATCTTGGCTGCTCCTTCTTTAGTAGGGCCAACCGGTGCGACTGGAGCTACTGGTCCTACTGGTCCTACTGGTGCTACAGGTGCTACAGGTGCAGGAGTAACTGGCCCGACTGGTCCAACCGGAGCTCAAGGTTCTGTTGGTCCTCCTGGATTCCCGGGAATCCCAGGAGCCCCGGGAGCACCGGGAGCACCGGGAGCCCCAGGAAGGGATGTTATTATACCATTTGCATCAGGTGATCCAGTTCTGTTAGCATCAGAGTTGTTTGGGGCAGTTGGAACTTTAGGGCTCATTGGATTTGGCACTAATGGCACATTGCTTTCTGCCATAGGAGGTCCAATTGACCTCACAGGTACACCGGGTTTGCTTATAAACGAAGCATTCTCCATGCCACGAGATGGTAATCTGACTTCAATATCGGCATATTATAGTATAACAGAACCTATTACGTTAGTAGGTGCTGTTACTATTACTGCTTGGGTGTACACGTCCCCAACACCAAATAATATCTTTACCCCAGTTACTTCTGTTGATTTAGCTCCAACCTTAGGACCTGGACCAGTTAATATAGGTACTATTTCTAGTGTAACTACAACATTACCAGTTATCCCTGTGACAGCAGGAACCCGTATATTAATCGTATTTACTGCTGAGACAGGCGGTTTGGATATTGACACACTTGTCGGTGGTTATGCGAGTGCAGGGTTAGGTATTAGCTAGATAATTAATATATAAGGGAGATGAATTTCTATTGCAAGAACCTACACAGTTATTGAATCAACAACCGTTTATCGGTTGCTATCCTTCGTTGATCTCTCCAGAAGCTTGTCAATCCTTGATTAATTTATCACGTGGCCAGTTAACACCAGCAACCGTAGTCGGTCAATCCGGGTTAGAAGTTTCTCATTTAAGGATTTCAGACTTGACTTGGTTTTACCATAATCACAATGAAGTTGTACAAAGTATATGTAAGCAAATAGCAGAAATTGTTGAGCAACCAATTCATTACGCACAAAATTTACAAGTTGCTCATTATGGACCAGGCGGGAAATTTGAGGCTCACTTGGATTGTTATGATTCGCAAGAAGCAAACAAAACATTTCTCGAGCACTCAGGTCAACGGTTATATACTGCGCTTCTTTATTTGAATGATGTTGTCTCTGGAGGAGAAACATATTTTCCGAATTTAAATATCGAAGTTTCTCCTACAGCTGGAACGTTATTAGTTTTTGAAAACTGCCAACCAGGTACATCCATTCCTGACATGCGATCGATACATGGATCAAAAATTTTAATGCGTGGGGAAAAGTGGATTGGTACACTTTGGTTTTGTGAACGACCACAATATCAAGTATGAACCTCACCTACATTAAAGCTAAGAGGCAAAATTCTTCTTGTGCTGTGTTAAAATTAAGAAATGGGGTCACTTTGTACTATTCTCTAAACATAGAGTGAGTAGATCTATCTCACAATCGAATATTACGAAAATCCCTCCTGAATCTTATACATCTTAGGAGGGATTTTCCTTAATAAACCTTTTCGGGGGGATATGGAAAAATATCCATAACAAAAATAATTTTTTCTTTCTTCTAAATCCGTAATTGCAAGTAATTCTTCGTATTGCTCTATTGTGTTAATTAATTTATAGGTCATGCCCATTTCAATCACCTTTTTCGCAAATATCTGGTATTGTAATTTTGAAGTAACTTTATATTTTTCATAAGATTTTCTTTGGAGTCAGTTAAGTCCAAATGAAATAATATATTTTCTAAGTCTGACTTGAGTAAAACCAACTGACCGTTGTCATTCTTCTTTGTTTTCAATAAATCTAAATTAGAATAGTACCGTATAGAACGTTCAGTAAGTCCGGTCAATTTGTAAACTTCCCCTGTTGTAAACAGCGTAATTCACCTCCATATTACAAGGTTAAAGTATTACGCAACGTTAATGTCAAATAAAATATAGGCCTAGCCTTAAACATAAATAAAAAAACCGAAATCCCTTAAAGTAGGAAAAATCGGCTTTTTTCATGTCGAAATTTGCTTAGCGTATGTTGTTTTGCGCTTTTTGTTGGTAGGACCCCTATATATAAGTGATGTACTAATTTTTATATTATGTGTGACATTAAAAACAAGTGGTTATTATCATAATAAAATCATAAATTCACTTGTCTTTAATTTTACAAAGTATGGTGATTTTATTAATTCTTCCTATAATATACAATTTGGCATTATGTTAAAAATATTATATAAACAACACCTATTAAAATAAATACTCCACAGAGTGCAAACAATATTTTTGCTAATTTTTCCACGCAGTCCATCACTCCTTAAGATAACCCAGCTCCAATAATATAAGATAAGCCAATGGATATCACCATAGAAATGAACCCAACAGCTTTATTATTATTTTCAATTTCTTCATCAATTTTAAACTTTGGCGTTAGGAATTCAAAGATGAAATAAGCAGCAAGTAATAGGAAGAATCCATATACTCCCCAGCTTAACATCGTCAATAAATTATCATTATGCATAATTGAGTGCCTAAAAATATTAGCGATCCCAAAGATTTTTCCTCCTGTCGCCATCGCAACAGCTATATTACCATTTTTAATTTCTTCCCAATTGCGATATTTCGTTACGAGCTCGAATACCGCTAAAAAGACAACCATACAAAGAATAACAACACTAAAATAACCGGCTGTTTTTACAAATTCATTTTCCCAAAATGGGTTCATCTGTTCCCCACCACCTATTTAAATTCGACAATTGTTACACCGATACCACCTTCACCCGCTTCGCCAAAGCGGATTTTCTTCACAGCTCGATGGTTCCGTAAATATTCCTGTACACCTTGTCTTAAAGCCCCAGTTCCTTTACCGTGAATAATCGAAACGCGAGGATATGCAGCTAATAGTGCATCATCAATATATTTCTCAACACGAAGCAGTGCACTCTCATAGCGCTCTCCACGCAAATCTAATTCAAGACTAACATGAAAGTCCTTCCCTTTTACAGTTGCCATTGGTTTTGTTTCTACAGGCTTTGGCGTTTTTATATATTCTAAATCTTTTTCAGCAACCTTCATCTTCATGATTCCAATCTGAACTTGCCACTCGTTGTTGGACGTTTTTTCAATTAGATGCCCCTTCTGATCAAAAGTAAGAACCTTTACTTCATCACCTTCTTGGAAAGCATGCTTTTCTTTCCTTACAATTGCTTTCTTCGTCTTTTTCACTTTTGGGGCAGCTTCTTCTAAACGTCTCTTTGCTTCAATGATTTCATGCTCTTTAATTTCAGCTGTCTTTTCGATTTGCATTTTTCTTAAATTGCGAATGATTTCGTCTGCTTCATCCTTTGCCTTTTCAATAATAGTTGCCGCCTTTTCCGACGCTTTTTCAACTAATAAGTCTTTCTGCTCGTAATAGTCAATCATTTGCTTTTGTAAATCTTTATGCAGCATTTCAGCACTTTTTAAATAATCATTTGCTTCCTCACGCTCTGCCTCGGCAAGACGTTTACTTTCTTCTAATGATGCAATCATATTTTCGACCTGATTGCTATCCGCACTAATATACGTTCTTGCTGTTTGGATGACACTGTCATGTAAACCAAGACGCTTTGAAATTTCAAAGGCATTGCTTCGTCCCGGTACACCAATTAATAATTTATACGTAGGACTTAATGTTTCAATATCAAATTCAACACTTGCATTGATAACCCCTTCTCGATTATATCCATATGCCTTTAATTCAGGATAATGAGTAGTTGCAATCACTCTTGCTCCTTGCTGATAAACCTTATCAAGAATGGAAATGGCAAGTGCTGCCCCTTCCTGTGGATCTGTTCCTGCACCCAATTCATCGAAAAGAACAAGGCTATTGAAATCAACCTTATTTAGAATATCAACAATATTCACCATATGAGATGAAAATGTACTCAAGCTCTGCTCGATCGATTGCTCATCACCAATATCTGCATAGACGGCATCAAAAACGGCAATTTCAGAACCATCTAAAGCGGGGATCTGTAATCCAGCTTGAGCCATTAATGTACATAAACCAACAGTCTTTAAGGCAACGGTTTTTCCCCCTGTATTCGGC
>JAEWDX010000143.1 GCA_023389895.1 Bacillota bacterium | reverse complement strand
TGCTGGAGGTTAATTCAAGTGTTCAAACTACCATGCAAGGATTAATTAAGAAAGAACTGCTACTTCAATCTAAACTGGAAAATATCTTGGCTGCTCCTTCTTTAGTAGGGCCAACCGGTGCGACTGGGGCTACAGGGCCAACCGGTGCGACTGGGGCTACAGGGCCAGCTGGTGCGACTGGGGCTACAGGGCCAACTGGTGCGACTGGGGCTACAGGGCCAACTGGAGCCACTGGATCTACAGGTGTAACGGTTACAGCCAACAACATCAAGGTTGGAAGCTTCATTCAGCAAGTAATTACACCAGGGTCATCTTATGCGTTTGATTCAACAATAAATAGCAATGGAATCGGTATTACACATACACCTGGATCACCGGATATCCATCTAAGTCCGAACAGCATCTATTGGATTGAAAGCTATCTGGAAGGGGTTGAGACGCCAACTGGCGGTGTCGGATTCGCGCTTCGCCTAAACGGGGTTCCTCTCTTTGGGAGTCATGTCGGCAACGGAGGTGCTGTTGGGATCGATACACAGCTCTCCGGAGCATACATTCTGAACACTGGACCTGGTGTTAACATTCTTCAGATGTTCAATGATGATAACACCAACACTACGACGGCCAGTAACGGTACGCTTGGCGCTTCATTGACAATTATGCAGATTGGTTAACTTATCAGCCTATGAAGACAATGTCGCAAACGAATATTAGTCAGAGAGCACTAGTTTAATTAAAACAATATATGACCATCATTACTCCGACACAGGCAATTTCTAACATGACAAAAGTGGTCACAGAACAGGTAGAAGCCTTTAATAAACGTCTAAATAAATGCAGACATAGCCTGCGTTTATTTAGACGAAATGTATATCCCAGTGCGTCTTGAAACGGTGTCCAAAGAAGCCGTTTATATCGCTGCTGGCATTCGTGAAGATGGCTCCAAGGAAGTGCTAGCCTACACGATTACACCAACTGAATCTGCATACAACTGGCAGGAGCCTCTCACTGAACTTAAGGAACGCTTCCTGTGCCATGCAGGTGAGTCGATGTCTGCAATCAGATTAGCATATATCACCTATCGTAATTAGTTTGTAGTCTATGTTATAATAGACTTGACAGTTTTTACCATTTTACTCCGTGTTATCACCAACAATCACCTTAGAATGCCCAACTGAATGTAGGAAACAAAGATCAATGGTTACGCTTATTTCGAGCTTTAACCCATTAATCGACCATGTTATTTGCAATCATAATCTTCACACTCACACTCACACTCACATTCACACTCTTTTTCATGCCTACAATGATTTTTGCATTTCACTTCATGTATCTCAGTAAAATCAACAATACTTTCTAATTTCATTAATAAAAGCATTTCTTTTTTAACAATTGTTTTTAATAATTGATTTACATTACTATTTGCTTCTAACAAAATATTAATATCACACGTTTCACTTGTTATCTTATCTAGTTTTCTCCCTTGTGCCTTAATAATCTCAGCTAAACCTAATTCTTCCATTGCAATTGATGAAAGTAATAAATTTGCGATGTCTTTTTTACTAAGATTAATATTTGGCATTATATCAGGTATGTTGGGCATCGACAATATTAACCACCCCTAATTATTCCTAATTTTTTCTTAATCGACTATGCAAATCTAATATATTCATACTGTCCAAACTTTATTCTTTTTTAGACTATAATGTTGGATTTCTTCTTATTACAAATGTATGAAATCTTATAATTAGGGATAAGGGTAATTTTGTCCAAATTCCAAACTATAAGGAAAATCCATGGACAAGTATACTGTAAAACCGTATTCAATTAATAAATTCTTCTTTTCTGATCTAGGGTTCCAGATCAACGTGGAACTAATGAAAATTAAAATGGTCGAATTCGACGCACCTATCAAAAGGAACCGACTTTAGCAAGTTGACTCGAAATGTTATCAAGGTATTTCTTTTGAATTTCAATCAGGGACCCAGAAAGATCCTTAATCTCAATATGCCCTTTGAGGTATAAACTGTTCGCCCTCTGCTTGTTTACACATGATTAGGTTCGGAGTCTAAGTGTACTAGCTCTTTTTTTATGTCCTATTTAATTGCGAAACTTAATGAGTTAATCATCATCTTTACGTTTCAATAATTTATTATTATTTAGCCAAATATTTTCGCTATCATTCCTTTGAGAAAATATATTTTTATCTCTTGGGCTAATATTGCTTTCATCTGCATTATTTGTATTAATTAAATCAATTAATTTTGGATCTATCTCAATCAAAAACGTACTGTAATTATGTTTTATTCCTAATAAGATAAAATTGAGATGGGTACATTCTACTTTATTGTTCAGTTGATATTGCTCTAATTCTTTGTTCAGAAGATATAGCAATTTATATCCAATAACCAACTCTTCTATTAACTTTTCTGTAAAAGAAATTTCAATCACATCATTGAACTCAATAAGTATTTTTTTGTAAATATTATATTTTTGCATATCAGATATTTGTTGACCATGAATTTTAATAAATAATAAAGTTAAATTTTCTATAACCAAATCATGTTTTGATCCATCGTCAATTGCTGTTTTGATTATTCTTCCAGCTACATTATAAAGAGAGTGTCTTGAAATTTCCTTTTCGATACAAAATGAAAAATCTACTTTATTTGAGAGGGCCTCGTTTAGTTGGTTCATTTTCATTCCCCTTTTTGTTTGAATGAATTTTTAGATTTCCATTGCTCTATTTCTCCTAGGTCTTCTTTTCTGTAAATATGAAAAGCAGGGTAAGTGGTTTCAACATACATAGAAAAGCCGAGTACTGCTGCTCTTATACAAAAATGACGATCTTCACCTACATAAGAAACATTATAAATTTTGTTGAAGTTCACATCAGCATTTATTACTTTCTTACTTATAAGTGTGCATGCACCTAGTCCCCCGACCTTATATATCCCTGGAACTTTCATTTTCATAATAAATTCTATGGATTTAAGTTTAATCTCACTTTCAGAAAGAGTATGATTATCTTCCTTATTGAATAGTTGATATTCGTCTTGCATCCAAACTTGTGGCATTTCAATAGAATCGGGTGTCCATTTGGTCCAGAATATATTTGATATAATATCCTTGTTTGCTTTGAGTAAACTAACTAAAGTTTTAGGATGTAAAATTAAATCTGAATCTATTAAGAATACATAGTCAAAATCTTTATCTTTAGAATAATTAAGGATATGATTTTTCATACATGACACATGATGTACATTATTAGAGGTCCAGTAATGTGTGACATCATTCTTAATATATTCATATTTATTATTTGTTTCAATAATGGAAACCTCTCGATTAGTAGAGAAATTTTTCAATAGTTTCTTTGATGTCAGATCATCATTATCGTCAAAGAATAAGTAATTTACTTGTACTTCATCACTTTTTTCTAAATTATCAAGTGAATGGAGGAAGTGAATCAAAATATCACTATCTTGTTTAATTGGGCTCCCGATCAGTATTTTGAGTTTGCCTTTTTTATTTATCTCAATGGCCTCTGCTTCTACTAAATTAAAGATTTGGTTCTCCATTTCATTTTCTACAGATAATTCATTTTTTTCAAGTTGTTGCTGCTGATTAAAAAATTGTTCATTAAAAATAACACTTGAATGTTCTGGCACATAGTATTTTGCATTATCTTGATGAAATTTCGATTTTGTCATATCCCCCTGCTGATAATATAAAGTACATAGTTGGAGATGAGGATACCACGTCCAATATTGTGGTTCTAAAACGGAATATTCCCCATCAGGTTTACCAATATTAATTGATGTTAAATACCAGTGCAAAGAACTATTAATATTCCCTTTTTCTTTTAAAATATCCCCCAAAAAACAACAAAATTTCGGAGTAGGTTTGGTATATTCTAGGATACGTAATAACGCTTGTAGCTGTAAATTTTTCTCGTTAAGTTGACTATAACAGCTTGATAATTTAAAACATGCATTAATATTATCTTCCACCCATCCTTGATTGGAATCTAAGAATGCTTGGTATTGATCAATAGCTTTTTCATATTTTCTATGATCCAATAACTCATTTCCAAAATAATAGACATCTCTAGGTGAAAAGTATTCTCCTCTCTCATAGCAATCCATATAGATTAGTAAATTTCGATCTGTGTGTTTTTTTTCCTTTTTATGTTCGATGGCTACATCACTGTGTAAGATATTTCCGGAAACTAATAAGACTTCATGAACCTTACCTTCCCATTTAAATTGTCGTTCTCGTTTAGCTAATCTGTTTCTACGTAGCTGATAGCCTACACCACCAGATTCACTAACAGATAATATGTATGGCATACTTACTGCGTCTATCTCTTCGGATAGACTTTCTTTTAGTTTAATTAATTTCGACTGTTCCTTCTTTTCAATTACATCATCTGCATCTAACCACAGAATATAATCCTTGTTCGCTAAACTAAATGAATAGTTACGAGCTTTAGAAAAATCATTACACCATTCAAAGTCATATATTTTAGCATCGAATTTTTTTGCTATTTCCTTAGTATCATCAGTAGACCCAGTGTCTACAATAATAATCTCATCTACAATGTGTTTTACTGATTGTAGACATCGATCTAAAACCTCTTCTTCATTTTTCACTATCATACACAGACTAATTGTTGTCATTATTATTTCAACCCCATTTAATTAAATTTGGATCTTTATCTAATATTGAATTATATTGTTCAAGGTATCCGTAAATCCCTTTATTATCCAGCTTCATATATCTTTCATACTTTTCTTTTCTATCTTTCTCTGTTGACCATCCATAATGCTGAATTTTCACGGTACTATAAAAGTGTTTATACTTAGAAATATTTAATGGAAACCGACCGCAATGCTGCGCCGTTTCTTTCCAGACATATTTATCAGTAGGAATGAAACGAACTAGAAAAGGTCTATAAGTTCTATGTGCATACCAATATTTATCCTCACGATAATGTGAGTTATTCCACATATCATATAAACGAAAATAGACGGCATCATACATTTGTTGATTTGTAATGATTTCAAATTGTGTAAGAAAAGATGATTCAATAATTTCATCGCTATCTAGATTTAATATCCAATCAGGGTTTGTTTTTATTGTCTCATCCCACTGTTGCTTTCTAAGTGTTATTTCATTAAAAAAGCGTGATTCTTTGTTTTCAACAATTTTCAATGGAATACCAGAGAGTACTTCTTTGCAAATTGTAATAGTATCATCTGTACTTGCATCATCTATAATGACAGCAGAGTTAATAAATGGCATATGTTGCATCAATGCCTTTTTTAAATATCGATCTCCCTCATTTTTCACCACCATTGATAAAGTGATACTCAACAAAAACACTCCTTTTTTCTCATTCATATTCATAAAGTTTTAAAGATATACTATTTAGGGGGGAGATTAATTGGATAAATATTTTGTTTCTTTGTGCATGATTGTTAAAAATGAGGAAGAATTCTTACCTAGTTGCCTTAAGAGTGTCCAGGGAATTGTAGATGAAATAATCATTGTGGATACAGGCTCTACGGATTCTTCAATTGAGATTGGTAAAGGTTTTGGAGCAAAAGTAATCTCTCATAAATGGAATAATAATTTTGCAGAAGCAAGAAATATTAGCCTTGAAAATGCGAAAGGTGAATGGATATTAATTCTCGATGCAGATGAAACTCTTGAAAGTATCGATAGAGCCATTTTCCATAAATATATTAAGGAATCGAATGTGGACATATTATCATTAGAACTTATTAATTATTATGGTGATAAAAGAGATGAAAATAGAATTTATACCATGGCACAGTCCAGGCTATTTAAAAATCACTTAGGTTTAAAATTTGAAAATAGTATTCATGAAACAATAAACTTAAATGATGTGAATATGGATGTTCATAACATTCAGCATTTACCTATAAAGATTCAGCATTTAGGATACCTTACACAAGTAACAGAGAAGAGGAAGAAAAATAAACGGAATATGAGTTTGCTTCATACTGAAATTAAAAACGAGAAACATAGCCCGTGGATGGAATATCATCTCGCTAGTGAATACTATCGACAAAAAAAATACGATACAGCTTTTTTATATTGTAATGAATCTATTAGAAGGTTTTTGATAGCTGGTCTAATGCCCTCTTCCCTTTTATATAATCTTAAATATTCAATACTAGTAACTTCCGGATCCTTTAAAGAAGCATTAAAAGGGATTGATAAAGCGATTCTCTTATATCCTGATTATGTTGATTTACATTTTTATAAAGCAGTCTCTCTTTATCATGAAGGTATGTTTAATGAGTGTATTTTAACCTTAGAACATTGTCTTTCATTAGGAGAGAAAAACCTTGCATATTTAACTATGTCTGGTACAGGATCATACCAATCTTTATTTTATCAAGCATTATGTTTTAAAAGTAAAGGGAATCAATTAATGTATAAAAAATTACTTCTAAAAGCTCTAGAAATATATCCTGAGTATAAGGAGGCAACTAATGAATTATTGGGTTTTAGTTAAACGAAACTCATTTTAGAACTTATGAAGTGACCCCTAAAAGTTAGACACGGTTATTTCATCAGGCAGCTTGAGTAAAATGAGTTCGGTATTGCACTAGGATTTATGCTCAGTTAAGCAGAAGCATTGGAAGAGAATTTTATAGAAAATACTTTTAAGAAATAGATGGAATAAGGCAACGGACACTTAGCTGCCTTTTCCACAATCGCCCCCGTTAGTTGAAGAAAGGTTTCTACATATTTTATAAAATCTAAATATACTTACTAATTAACTTTCTAAATCCAACATAAATTCCGTACCCAACAATACAACCAAGAGTAATAAGTATCCTCGTCAATGTTTGGTTTCTAATCTATCCTGTGATTTTTTTACTAGTTCTTCTTTTCTCCAGTTAACTTAGTTCTTTGTACATTAGTATTATCATCTCGATTATTTTAATTAAGCTTTAATGAAATAGAATTTGATTCTTTAAAATTTGATTCTTGAGTTACAACAATATCTTGTTGTTCAGATTTCCATCTGTATATTTTACAATTACTTTGATTATTATGTCGTCATCTATTACCAAATTGCCATCATGAGGAATTGCAAGTGAATATTTATATTTATCCTGTTCATTATACTTAACTGTATAGGTATTTCCAATTTCCTTTGTAGCATAATATATATCTGAACCAGGCGAATTTCCAATCATAAATATCTTTTCTGATAATAACCAGTCTTTGTCTGCATATTTTTTAGCTGTTAGTATAACATCCTCTATAAATTTGCCTTTGCTAATGGTATAAGTGATTGAGTCGATATGTTCTCCACTTATATTTAGCATAACCTTTGTAAAAATTAAATTACCTACATCACCAGTTATATCAGTTGTACTACCTCTATCTTCAGTTGATAATTCAAAAGTAGCTTTCTCTGATGAAAGATTTGTAGTAAGTTGATTACCATCATCGTTTTTTCTCATATAGAAAGAATTTATTTAGGTTGAGCAATCTTAAATCGGAAAGTAATGCAAAAATGACTTCTCCGTCAATTTTACAAAATCCCCCATTACTTTAAGTGAACATATTTACAAAATGGATTAGATATAGCGCTGAAAGTTAAACTAAAATTGTCCTCTACTATATCTTAGAGAACTATCTCGTTCATGTTGTAGTATTGGCATATGTTAAGCTTGTGAAAAATTTAAATTCATGTATAATACAATTGATGTATAATACATGAATTGTAGGGTGGGGACCTTTTTGAAAAGAGAACATGCCATATAACTAAGAA
>JAEWDX010000435.1 GCA_023389895.1 Bacillota bacterium | reverse complement strand
TCGCTAGGTTGTGCGTTTCCCACCCCCCCTTCACCCTGTAATATAAAATCCTTACCGTTGTACCTCAAAGTATAAGGAATCCCAACTTTTAGGTTACCGGGTGTAAGCGCATTACCATTAGATTTCTTTATAGACTTAGCTCCTAATCCGTTAACATTAATAGTAACTGCTCCTGTGTTCTGTACAGCGTTTTTAAAAGCGATCGCCATGCCGTCAGCATACGAAGTTTGAGCAGGTGAGAGCGTAACAATTTTAGCGTTCGCTGTACCACTATCAACTCCATATCGAATGTGATTTATTCCATCCGCCAAATGCGACTCAAGCCCCGTACCAGATTCGCCCGCTTTTGTTTCCGCCGCTACCGCCTTATCATACGCAACCTTAACCGCACTAGGAGTCGCCGCTAACGTTGTGCTTGTACTATTCGTCGCGGCACTCAACTGAACCGTACCTCTCGCTGATGTGGTAGCAGCTGGCACATCTGTTCCTGCCAACGTCACTGCACCAGTTTTCCCCGCTACGCTTGTTACCGTGTTTTTCTGTGCACCAGTTTCGATTCCGTCAAGTTTCTTTTTATCAGTAGCCGATAATCGTCCATCTACTGTTTGAGTTGCTAGTTTAGTAACCTCATTATCTAATACATCCATATTCGCATTCAGCTCATCAATATTAACAATATCCGTTGCTTCAGGTTTGTTTAACTGTAGCTTTGCTGTTTTTAACAAGTAGTTCAGCCTCCTTATTCATAAGTTTTAAGGTCATACCAAGTCTTTGTTTTGGCTTGACCCCATGTCAACTTTCTCATAGTTTCCCACCATGAGTAGCTATACGTAAATATGTGTTCTAAATGTGCTGGCTTAATCTCTTCAATTGCATTCATAAGTCCCGCCATATTAGGTGGAATGCCTTTCATTCCGATAAATTTGATTTCAAAACGGTATTCAGACGGATACTCAATGACCTCAACTTCTGCCCCTGAAAAAGTTTCAGCGATACTTTTAATCATTTTTCTTGTTGTTGTACCTGTTCCAAGAAGCTTCGCTTTGAGAATTTCTCGCCTAAATTCATATGTTTTAGATAGATCTGTTTCAATACCTAACTCCTTTTCTCGAAAAGATAGCCCCCATGTAGCTGTATCAAGAAATATTTGATTTAAGAAATCTTCAACATTGAATTTAAGATAACCCATTTCAATTGCTGCTGTATCCTGCAATTCTTGCATTGTACTAAAATCGTGATAAAAAGGAGGGAGATATTGCATTAAATCTGGCTTATATGCTTCTGTTTCATGCTCATTTTGCGACTCTTCGCTATAGAGTGTGTTTCCGTATTGTTTTAAACCATACATACTATACCCCCTTTAGTTCTTTCCAAGTGACTGGACCTTTTTTCATAAACTCACTGGCATGTTTTCCGTCGAGCATATCCGCATCTAAACCGCTTCCCGATCCGTCATTCCCATCATGCCAAATTTTCCTCCAAGCTCTCCAAGCGCCTGTTCCTCCCACTTCGGTTGGATTTCCCGACCTCCAATAAATGTTATTAGAAGCATAATCAGTTACAATTTGAGCGATTGTATCTCCGCCACCACGTGATACTATTAATTGACCATAAGTGACTCCTGCGGGTGCATTAAGTAGATTACCTCCTAATCGATACATGCCTGATTGGATTATTGTGTTTAACTCTGTCCCGCTGGCGTCTTTTCTTTCTGAATACGCAAAAGATGTAGCGCTTCTACCTCCTACCGTAGCAGAGTTCCCACCATCAGCAGGCATTGCCGAAGGTTTACCTGTCACGCCTGTCCAAGCTACTCCGTCCGCTGTTTTTGCACGATCAACAACTCCGTCATTATTTTTATCATAAACGGATTTCATCATATCGCCAAAGCCAGCATTGCCTAAATCTGACTGTTTTACTAGGTCATTAGGCAAGTGCGTATATGATACCTTAGCATTAGCGTCAAGACCTGGATATCCATTTACTTTCCCTTTATTCGCAGGGTTTTCGGGCGTAAATCCAAGTGCATTCTGCTTACCGTTCCACGTTGCCTTTTCCGCATCGGTAACAAATCTGTTACTTGCATCTTGTGTAATAATGCTTGGCGAGTGAGACGTAGGATGTGTGTAATTATTAGCATTCGCTGCAACACCGTTTAATTTCGTTTTATCCGCCGCGCTCATTAGCCCGTTTGCAGTTGTTGTCACCGTGTCAGTCGTTGCTTTCGAATTCCAAGAAGACCGTTCAGCTACTGTAATGTGACGAGTTGTATCGCTGTTATGTGTATTGAATTCCGTTTTTGTTGCCAACTTCGCAAGTTCATTATTTACTTCAACAGCTTTTTCTGCCAATTGCTGATCAGAATAACTCTTAGCATTTGCTTCAGCTGAATTTGCTTTAGCCTGCGCACCTGCTGGCGTTTCTTTAGCATTCCAATTTGTTCGCTCTGCCGCGGTAATGTGTCGCGTTGCATCGCCTTCATGCGTTGTAAACTCCGACTTTGTCGCTTGTTGGACGTTATCAACGTTATTAAGGCCGACTTGCGCTTTTGTAACCGCATGTGGATTATCATTGCGGTTTGCGTGTTCACTAACTTTTGCCTGTGCTCCTTCGGTTGTTTCTTTTACGTTCCAATTCGCTTTTTCCGTGTCTGTGACAAATCTGTTGTTCGCATCTTGGGCGATAATTGTTGCTGGATGTGAAGTCGGATGAACATACTTGTTAGCGCCTATTTCAATTCCAGCAAGTTTCGTTTTCTCTGCACTTGTGTAATCTTCTGCTGATAGTTGCTTACCTGTTTCTTTATCAACTTTTGATGATAATTGCTTAATGATATTGGAAGCGAAATTTGGATCATTGTTTAAAGCATCAGCTAACTCCTGCAACGTATCTAAGCTTTCTGGAGCTGAACCAATTATATTTTGAATTCGCTGATCCGTTTCTATTTTCGTATACGTATTTAGTTTGTCAGCCTTTTTCAGCAATTCGGAATCGGTATACGTCTTATCGGCTTTATTATTCTCAACGGATGTAATGCGATTCCCGTGTTCTGTGGTTCTAGTGTCTGTTACGGCTTTATAACGATCTAGTTCCTCCTGAGTTGCTATCATTGAATCTTGTAAAAGGTTCACATCTTCCGCCTCTACAGTGTCGCCTGGTGTTTCATAGGACACATAGAGTTTTGGTTCTGACGAAAAAATTTTAATTAGCAATTTCCAATGTGTTTCTGCTGGTACAGAAAGCATAAAATTATCAATTTTATTCCCTGTAAGTTTCGGACCAGTGTACACTTGAACAGATTTCACATTAATATTGTCATGATTTAGCATCGCCTCATAAATACCATTAGATGGATTTACTTCTTCTTCAATAACATAAACACTACCATCATGCTTTTTATTAAGCTTATCTGTGAATTGATCAATATCTTGGGGATATGGCATTAAACCACCTCCAAAGTAACACTTCCTAATACAGGAATTTCATTTTCTGCAAGAGAGATATTAATCGTTGCATTGTTTAGTAAAAGATTAGAAAAGTCAATTACCCCATTAGTTTCTAAAAGATAGGACCCGATTTTTGCAGCACTTACATAAGTTTCTACAAAGGCTATCTCTTTAAAATAATTTTGAATTGACCAAGTAAATTCATTTTGTGCTTGTTGAGTTGAATAACCAGGTGCAAGTTTTACTTTCCCAGAAATATTAATCATTTTTTCTAATGCAGTCCCAACAGTAACCTTTGCCCCAATCGGTCGTTCGTTATCTATGTGATTTTTTACCGACTCAATTAATTGAATGCTTGCAGCCCGCTTATTTGAATCTATTATTAACACTTCAACGGTTCCTTCTCCATTTTTTAAGGGAAATACTTTTGTATTCCCAACTCCTGCAACTTCATTTGCCCACTTTTTGTAATGTGCCACATTCCCACTTGTTACGGGCGTTCTTTTCTCATCAAAAAACTTACTTCGGAGTGATTCTGTAGATTCGGCATCTTCTCCATAAATAAGTACTTCAGTCAGTTCAGCATTTGTCAAACCGTTAATATACTCGATCGGAATTAAAGTACCAAGATATTGATTTGGCTCAGACCCAACTGTTTCACACTTCAATTCAAAAGTACCAGGACTAATTTTTTTAGTAACGATATAATTGAAATTATCTAATGAAAATCTTGCTCCTATTGGTACATCAATGTTGAATACTCCTTTAAAAATGGCATAGGTAGCTTCACTAGGATAAATATCTTGTTCAGCTGCACGTTTAATTAAGTATTCTCTTGAAGCTGTATCTGCAAAAGCTTCTTTTAAAACTGAATCAAGAGCAATATACATTTCCTGCAATTCGACAGCTGCGGGTGCTAACGCGCTCCAAATTACCCCACCTTCACGCTTATCAATGTCATTCGGAACTCGGTCGAGCATTCGTTGCAGTAAAATGTCAAAAGTAATATGCTCAAACATTAAATACTCACCACCTTATTTGACTCAAAATCGCCAAATATAGAATGTACTGTGAAGGTCACATGTACTTTTTTCTTTTTTACATCAAAATAAAAAGCATCAACATCAAGAATTCGATCATCTTGTGTTAACGCTTCCGTAATTCGTCGTTTTAATTCAGATTGTACATAGCTTATCGGCTTTCCAATAAGGTCTTTTAATTCAACACCAAAATTCCACGAATAAATTAAATAATCATATCGTTCTACATTTAATATCGTGGAAATTGCTTGCTTCAATGCTTCTTTCTGGTCAATAGAGCCAATAATTCGATTCATATCTGTATTGAGTTTATATGTTTTACTAGGCTCGACTTCAACCTCGAAATCTACTGTAAAATCGATGTTTTGTTGGGGTATCACAACAAATCACTCCTTATCGAATACAACGAATTTTTGACCGCCTTGTACTCGCAATAATTTCACTTTGTCACCTGTTTTTAAACCATTATGAATCGTGACTTTTTTTCGAATTGAATCAATTGTCATATCCACTTCATAATCACGTACAGCTTGAGTTAAAATTAGATATTCATCCTCTAAAGTTAACCTTTGTTCTACAGATATTTCTAAAGGAGAGACATTTCTTACTTCTCCAAATAAAACATAGACAGGATCCGATGCAACAACCGCGCTATTCCCAGCCTTTTTGATAGCTGTTGCAAAATCATTTATACTACGCAATAAATCCACCGCCAATCAATTGTAAATCCATATAGTGATCGCTTTCATTAAAAGTATGCTTTGCATTTTCAACTACCATATAATTTGCTACTGTGATATCTCCTAAGCTAAGACCTACCCCAACACTGCTTCCAGCACGTACACGAGTATCACCGAATACACGCTGTACACTTAAATTACGAGTCTTTTGATTGTACAAAGAAAGCAATGCATCCGCTTTAGCTTTACCATTCACATTTTCCTGAATCGTCTCGAAAAACTGCAATACACCCCATTCATTCATATGTTTGCTGTCTTTGACAATATATATATCCCGTGTACTTTTTTCCTTATTTTCATAAGAAAGTTTGATTTTATTGTAAGTGTTAGAATCAATAGAAGAAGTATAATCAAAACTTTCGCCAGATTCTTCATCTATTAGGAGATCAAGCTTCATTGATTCTATATTTTTCAAATTAAGAGACCCGTAATTATCATACAGCACATACAATTTACGAGTGTTTCTCAATGTGATATCGAGTGCACTTTGTATCATATCAAAAAGTGTTTTATTATCCTCAGAACGTGAAGGAATTTTAAAACTTGTATTTTCTATATCTCCTGCCTTAAGTCTAAAATCAGCGATTATCTTTTTTAAAAACTCACTAGCTGTTTTATTTACATATTTATACGTGTCTTTATTTTTTAAATAACGCAACTGATCATAACAAGTAACCGTGATTAAATCATTGCTGGTACGTTTTTTTGTAAATACATATCCGTAGAAGATTTTAACGCCATTATAAGTGAACCTAACATTATTCCCCTCTTGAAAATTAAGTGCTTCATCTTTTACAACTGTGAAAGTCAATTTACCAGGTACACCATTTCGAGTAGTTTCCCATACTATACCTTCTTCAACAATTGGTTCCATGATATTTGGGCCATTATGGATGATTAATTGCGCCTTATCCAAGCTTAATCACCTGCCCAACCTTGAGAACATTCGGATTGCTCATTCCATTTAGTTTAGCAATGGCCTGATACTTTGAGCCATCACCTAGTTGTTTTTTACAGATAGACCACAATGTATCTCCCGCTTTAACGGTATAAGATTTGGGCACTGTTTTACCACTTGGCCTGTCTTTTTCAACTGTCACTTTCTTTGGACTTTGAGCGTCCTTCGAATCCTCTTTGACTACTAACTTTTTTGTGCCATAATCTCGGTATTGCTTCAAACGTATAGAAACCTCTATATCGAATCCATTACCAACTTCTTCTTTAATCTCATATTCCTCTAAAGTTACTTTCATTTCTGTGTTAAAGAGCAGTTGACCATTGGGCTTAGAGCGATTTACTACGAATAGAAATGGCTTCTTATCTACCTTAAGCTCCTTAAGCTTAGCAAGATAATGTGTAGCTGGTTTGAAGCCATCAGGATAAACAGCGAAAGGATATTTTGCATTTGGCAATAAAACATCAAAAGACAACTCAGTAAGCCCAGCCGTTTTTAACAGATTGACCTCGCCCTCATTCATCAGCGTGATAGTCTTATTGTTATTTTGAATTTTTTCACTAAACTTAGATGGTGCAACAGGAAGCTGCACACCATCCAAAAAGAATTTGTACAACTTTTACGCCCCCTCTGCGGCAATATCCATTGCTTCTTCTAGCTTTTCTGTGAATTGATCAATAATACCGTCAAGATCAAGATTGGAATTAATCGTATTTGTGCTGCTGAAATCTACTTTAATATCTGCTGTTGTAAATCGATTGATGGCTTCTTGCTCTGCCACGTCACGCAAATATTTCAGATCTTCCTCTGTTGCTTCCATAGAATTAGCCATATTTTCTGTGTTTGCAGCTGTTCTATTTCCAGTCTCATTAAGCGGTTCAAATGTATCTCTCGCATTGTTTAAAATATTTTCGTAGTTATCTTCTTTTTCCTTTTCTTCTTTTGAAAATAAATTGGATCCCCAGTTGTAACCAGTATCCCAAGCGTCACTAAGTGATTTCATATTCATTTTTGGTGCTTCCCAATAATCATCCGGAGGTTCTCCTATCCAATCTTTAATGCCTTCTTTTAAGTGAGATAAATCACTAGTGATGGATTCACGATATTCAAATTCTGTACGCTTGCCTAGTCCGATTGCACTTGTAAGATCATCTGGTAATAAATCGATAAACCAATTCCAAGCTTTTATTGCGCCATTTACGGCTTTAATTATTGCATTTACAAAGGCAGTTGCAAACTCGTCCCAACCTTTAGTCATCGCTATTACTTGATCAAGTACATTTATGACTAAATCGCCAAACAATTTTCTAACAGAATACATTGGATGATTCCATACATTTACAAAAAATTCAGCTATGGAAGCAAAAATATTCCACAAATAGGCTATTACATTATAGATAGCAGTTCCTAATACCATAAAAGCACCTGCTATCATTCCTGTTGCTGAGTAAGAAGTTCCGGCAAACTGATTTATAGCAGCGATGACTAAGTAAAATACGGCAATTAATAAAATTACCCCCAAAACGACTAGCATGATCGGGTTAGCCATCAATGCTGTATTTAGTCCCCATTGTGCAGCTGTATTAATTTGTACTGCAGCTGTGTAAGCAAGGACAGCAGCTGTAATACCGAAAATAACAGGAGCAATGAATGACCAGTTATCTAAAATAAATGACGAAACTTCACTTGCTACATTAAATAAGCCGCCTATCAAATCAATGACAATGGTGACCGCTTCAGCAAAAGCCATCATTATTGCTTCGATTTGGGGCATATTCGAATTGATTATACCTACAAATTTAAGCACGGCATCATATAATTCATTACCGACCTTTTGCTTTATTTCCTCAAAGTTTTTTGCCATTTGAATAATTTGTCCTTGTGGCGTATCTGCCAATGCTTCTGCCATCCCGCCCCATGATTGGCCAATAATATCGGAAATAACGGCTACCTTTTCCATTTCTGTACCATTTTCAATGATTTTCTTTTGGGCTTCAGATACTTCGAAGCCATTTCTTTGCAGATCAAGATATTGACCATTTAGCGCATTCCCAAGCTGACCTGCAAATTCTACCATTTGTCCGTCATCGACATTGATACCGCCCATGCCTGCAGCATAGTCAGCCATTGTATCCATCATCGCTTCTATTGCTTCACCAGACTGTAAGTAACTACCGATCTCGCCTGCTCCTGCTAACATCGCTGCATTTCCAAATGTACTCTTATTTCCCACTTCACTAGCCTTTGCTTGTACAGATTCATACTCAGATTGAGTTGCACCATTATTACTCATCACATTTGCTAGTTTTGTTTCAGCTGTATTTAATACATCTGCTGAACCGAGAAAATCACTTACAATTGCAACACCTTTTTTTATCCCATCAATGCTTAATGATTTTCCAATTACATTTTTCACCTTGCTTGCTAGACCATCTGCAGCAGATTGACCATTTGTAATACCATTATTCAACTGGTTTTGAGCAGCATTTGCCTCCCTAATTCCGCTTTCAATTGCATTAACAGCATTCTCAACACGAGAAAGTTCTTGACGTGCAGCAAGAATACTTGATATATCGATTGCATTGCCCGAGGCCCTTTGCATTGCTTCAAAACTATTTAGAACAATGGTCATCGATCTATTCACACTGTTGAATGCGGAAGTCATTCCTCCTAAAACTTGAATAGATGAACTAATCGTAGCCATTTGCCTCACCTCTTTTCAAAACAAAAAGCACCCGATAAAATGAGTGCTTTTAAAATGTTTATCATTCAATTCGAAAAAGTTATTTTTTATAAAAAAGATATTTTACTAATATTATTTTCTTTTCCTCTTTGAACTTACCTTTTTCTGTTCACGTTTTTCTTGCTCTAATTTTATTTGAATGGCCGCGATGACAAAAGCTTTTTCAAACTTTGGTAAAGCTTCATACTCATGGGGCCATTTACGAAGCTTATGAAGGCAATAATAAGCGATATTCGCTTCATAATCGCCTTCATTTATTAGTTTTTTGCTTCATCAACTGCGTCTTCTAATGATACTTCAAAGCCATTTACTTCTTGGACCTTTGATAGATAGTCAGCATACTCCCCTGGTGTAAGCATAACCTTTAATAGGGAATCCGCTCCCATTACTTCATAACTATTTTGAAGTTCTGCATCATCTAAATTAGGAAAAACCGTACATTTTGCACCAAGCTTCCCTAAATAGGAATTGTAGTTTGTTTCAGGTACAAACTGATTTCGCTTTCCTGGAATAGGGACTCTACTCGTACATTTTTTTCTCAGTACTTCATCTTCCTCTGGTGTAATCGAGCAGATTTCCCACTCGATTGGTTTCCCATCTTGAACAAAGCGTTTAGAAGCTACATATTTTAAGTTTTCTACTCGAATTGCGTTCTGTGACAAAAATGCTGATAAATTGCTCATTAAAAAAACCTCCAACTAGATTATTTATATCATTACTGAAATCAGGGACTATCTTTATTCGCAAGACAAAAAGAAATAGACCTCCCTTGAGCCTAGACAACTTGTAGGGATTGGTCTATTTCATATGACTTATTCGAGCCTGCCACTCTTTGAGTGCGACTATTGTATGTGACAGTGAGTGCTGGAACATTCGCTGTCTCTTTTTATCTTATACATAGCTTAATTATATTATAACTCACGGAAAGAGTAAAATAAACGCTCGTTTAAAGCATACCTGGAATTGCTTTAAACTTCTCTGGAATCTCGAAGTCGTCAAAGGTAAATTCCATATCCTCATCCAAGTATTCGGCATCTGCATCGAACTTAGTAAGAATTCCACCATCAATGTTGCAGTCTTTTAAAATGACTGTTTGACGTCCGACACCTGAAGTCGGGTCTTCATTCGTTACTTGAATATCGAAATAAATATCCTCGCCCGTTTCCTTAAAGCGGTAAAGTAGTTCTCGGAAAATAGATGTATTATAGTGAAAAGTCGCGGAACCACTACCCGACCATCCGGTTGATTTGTTGCCTTTGCCCGTTTTACCTAAAATCGGCACCTCACTTTTTGTCTTTTCAATAGAGGCCTCTAAATTGATTGCTTGCATAAAATTATAACGATTGCCCTCGATTGTTACGAAGCACTCCGCAAGTGAAGCACTAACTGCATCTTTTGCATTCATTGTTTGAGCCAAGATCCATCTCTCCTTTCTTAAGAAACTGTTACTGTCATGTACAATTGACTCATTGAATTAACAACGGTTACTGCATCACTGACAACAACAGATTTTTTTCCAGTTCCTTTTTCGACAATTACATCATCAGGCTTGAAATCTTCAATAGCCTGTAGCGCTTCTAACTCTTGATGGTGCTTAACAATATCATTCCACAAAGAAATACGCCCGCTTTGATTATTTGGCACATTTCCTAAATATTTAGTATTAAAAAGAACAGCAATATCATTTGCAATTTGGTCAAGTACCCTAATTGCTTGGTTGCTGCTAAAGTCGTCGTTCTTTTCTTCTGAGAAAGTGACTAATGAATTGATATCCTCTAAGACTCTTACCTCGTCGCCAACCTTATGGAAGATGAACTTTCCAGTCTTCAAAGCATCCTCTAAAGCTGTTTGAGTATAATCGACGTTAACAGTAAATTCGCCATCATACTTTTTATTCGTGTTTGACTTATTCACGGCACACCCTGCGGAAACACCAATCACCCAATAAGCAAGTGATTGCGGCTCTGCCCCAACAACTTCATTTTCAACAGAAATAACACCTTCGTAATCTGCAGCGAATTGATAGACAACCGTTTGGAACTTGGCCCCAACTTTTTCCCTCATTCGTTTTGTAAAGGCAACATATAACGAAGCAATCAATGGATCACTTGCAAGACAGCCTAACGTGTTAAAGTTATACGATTCGATTTTGTCTAAGAAGGCTTGATATTCAGTTCCTGTAGGTTGTTCACCATTCGTTCCACCTGTCAATGGTGCACCTGCTGTTGGTTCTAATACAGCGTCAGATTTCCAAGTGACAAAATCATTTGCTTTTAATTCTGCAACTGCCGCAACTGTTTGGGAATCAACCACTTCTGTACCAAGCATTGTCATAACATCAAACTTTGCAGGTTCATCGACATTCGTTGTAATGACAGTTTTCAAATCATTCCCTCTTACCCCACCATACAAGGCTGTAGCGAATGTATTTGAAGCTTTAACACCTTTATTCAGCTTGTATAAATAAGCAGTATGGATATTTTTGAATAAATCTCTTAGCCCTTTTAATTTTTCACTATCAATCGGATAACCAAATAGCTTAAGAGAATGCTTTTCAAAATCCTCTACCTTGACTGTAAAAATTTCCTCCTCAACTCCCCAATCCAGTTCAAGAGCTAAGGCTGCAGTGCCTCTTTCTGAAAGTGCTAACGACGCTCGTTTGGCACTAATAAAATTTATATAAGCTCCCGGTAATACTTTGTTTTGTGAGGTAAATGTGCCACCGCCTAATGCCATCTTACTTCACCTTCCTTTTCATAAAATTTTCTACTAGTTGACCTACTTCTTTTAAGCTGTATTCCCTATCTTCTTTTAGTAAAATATTGAGCAAATCTTTTCTATCATGGTAATTCATAGATGATAGAATTTGCCTTTTTGAAAAAACTGCATCTTTGCTTTTCTTTTCAGCTACCATTTCATTCACCTCTTATAACCGTTAATTGCTAAGCTTTCCATTTCATCTACATGTTCAATTTCTTTATTGACAATGATGTTATAGTTAACAAAAAAATGAAGCACACCTTCCTTAATTTCGTGCTTCATTTTTGTTCCCCTATACAAATTATCGTGTGCGCCAATGAATTCCATTAAGTCATACAGTTGTTCCGCCATTTTATGCATATCGTCATTAGGAAATTCAGCCTCTGAAAAATAGTGAATGTTAAACGAATGATTCCGTTTATACCGATTACCTACTATTTGACTTTGCTCCACAGATAATAACTTCACAAATAAACATGGCTTCTGGAAGCCCTCTGTCATTTCTTCCTCATAAATGTTCATTGATGGAAAATGATTTACTAGCTTTGAAACAACCGCTTCCCTAATCGAATGAATGCTTACAACTGCCACAAGATCTTATCCTCCTTCCATAACATTCTTCGTACCGCTATGAAATCCAACCGCTGCGGCTGCGAGCAAAATGCCCGCCAAAACCCCCTCTAGAGACTGCCCAATAAATACAAGACCAGCTAATATTCCCAAAAACAAAGCGATAAGAGGAAATAGCTTTTTGGGGACCCCAGTCTGAGCAATCACCCACAGAATAAACATAATTGCAGGGATAATTGAAGTCTCATAGATGGTTAAATCAACATTCATCGTTATCACCTCCTTTAAAGGCACAAAAAAGAGACTTCATTTCACGAAAAGTCTCTTTTTAATTTTGCACTCCAAATTTTTTAAAAATAATGACTAAATTGCTACCTACAGAAGCACATCATCATCTTGTATGCTGCCCTCAATTAATTTAATCCCTGCTTTTGTAATATAGAGCTTATCATCATCCACTAGCTCCTTCATAAACCCATCTTCTCTCCGAACATAGGGAGGATTCTTTTTATCAGAGTCGTCAGCAAGATAATGAATATGCTTTTCAATATCAGCAGTATGAAGC
>JAEWDX010000433.1 GCA_023389895.1 Bacillota bacterium | reverse complement strand
AGCTGAGTTGGATGCCAACAAAAACGTGATGAATATATTTTCATATGAGAGACCACAGTTGAATCGGTAGCGAACGAAATTGAACCGAAAGTGCTAAAAACTGCGGAAGAAGCGATGAAAACGGTCTTGAATCAAGATGTTAATTTCAATGGGGCTACACTTAGCCTAGTGAAGGAAAAGGTCAAGACGGACAAAGAGATTACGGCAAAAGAGGCAAAAGAAGTGGTTGCTCCGCTGGCCAAGAAATTCTTCAATATCGACATTACGGGATATGAAGTGAAGTGGGATGACAATACTAAGAATTAGAAGAAACGATAATAAGAGTTACATTACATTCGATGCCAACAAGAACATCGTATCCCTGACGTCGAGGACGAAAGCGGCAGCCGGAGGATATTGGAATTAGACGTTATTGAATGGTCAGCGCTCACGTACTTTGGCGTGCCGAAATCGCCGTCATTGTCGTGGGTGCTTGTGTGTAAGGCACGTCAACCAGTGATGCATTGAAAGAACTTAAGTAAATGAATAGGAGGATTTATCATGAACTTTAAAAAAGCAATTATGGCATCCATTATTGTATCAGGTATGTTAGTTACCGTGGCAGGGCCGGTTCCTGTAGGAACCGCGGCTGCACAAGAGCAGCAGCAATCGGGGAAGACGGTTAAGGTCGACAAGACGGTGGCGGCCAAGCTGCAACAAGTGGTGAATGAATTTGCAGGGAAGGAGATCAAGTTGAAGGATGTTTTCAAGCTCGCGATGGGGGATTACCAAACGGTTGAATCGGTGGACGGGAAATATGCGCTCGAATTTGGTCTTAAAAAAGGTGCAGTATTGTCGGTACGCGGACCGGTCCCAATTGATAAAATCAGCAAAGAGGATCAGGAGAAGATTGTTCAATATCTAAAAAAGCAATATCCAAACAAAACGTATACATTTGAAAATGAAATGGAAATGTTCAAAGAGCTTGGTGGTCGTGGAAAAATATCGTACACACTTAAGGGGAAAGACTTTTGGATCGTTCTATCTAATCACAAACAACTAAAGGATCTCCTTGGATCGCCTGAGCTAAAGCCTGAAAATTACGAGATTAAAACTGATGCGAAAAAACTTGACAAAAAAATGCTAAAAACGGCGTCAGAAGCAGTGAAAATGGTTTTAGCTCAAGATTTTAATGCGACAGAAGCTATTCTGCGGTCTGGCGAATTTGACTCTCAAGGCGACATGTTATCTCAGTGGCAACTGACAGGCAATGGTATTTCAGTTAATATGAAAGGGGAGCCAAGCAGGGTGTCGGCAGTAGGTTATGATGAGAAGCGTGTTGAAAAAGAAAAGGTAAAGACTAATAAAAGAATTCCAGAAAAAGAGGCAAGAAAAGTGATAGCGGCGGCGGCCAAGAAATTGTACAATATCGACGTTTCTGGATATAAAATGGGATGGGATAACGATTTTAAATTCTACACCCTCGAAAAAGACATCGAAAATAACAAAACAGCAATAATAGCAGCTGAGTTGGATGCCAACAAAAACGTGATGAATATATTTTCATATGAGAGACCACAGTTAAATCGGTAGACGGAAAATATAAAACCCACTATGTACCTGAAACAGGAAAAGGTGCAGTAGCAGGGGTACAAGGGGCTCGCGTTACGCTTCCAATTAATGAAATCAATGAGCTTAGTGAAACCAATAAAATCAATGAAAAGGTTCAGAATCCGATCCTTTAAGAGCTAAAAAAGCCGGATGCAAACAAAACCTATGAATTTAAAGAAGTGGAAATAACCCGAACGTATAACAGCAAGAAGGGTGAATTTAAGGAAGGAATAGATTATTTTTTTTAAGGGGAAATTTAGCCTTCTTGTCATCATAGCTTCGAAACATGTTCACTTCTTTCTCAAATTCATAGGTTTTAGGCGCATTCAAGAAAATAGCTGTTTAAATTTGTACGTATATCCGTCGCTTCGTTATTTAGGGCAATAGAATTGCGGCCATTATCGAGGCAATATTAATTTTGTAATTCTTTATGGACAAAAGAAAAATCTACGAGCTCATTAATTTGGCGCAGCATATTACCCTTAGGCACGACTATATTGTAAATGGCCATAAATGGACTGAGGTTGAGTTTTTTTGATTTGAAATCAACGAGAAACCACCTGAAATTTATACTTTTATTATACCGGAAACCAGGATACTCTTCCTCAAAATATCGAGGAAGAGTATCCTGGTTATAGATTTTGGACTTTTTCAGTGGCCTCGTATTGAACAGGAGTCATCTTTTTTAAACCCCATTGGTATCTGTGGTTTATTGTAGTAGTAGATATAGCGGTCGATCTCGTGCTTCAGTTCGTCTATGGATGTGCATTTACGACTTAATGACGTGGTCTTTTATATGGCCAAAAAAGGATTCCTGCGGAGCGTTATCCTAGCAGTTTCCGCGTCTTGACATGGATTGACCCAAGCCTTTTTGTTTTAGAAGTTCCTGGTATTTGGGGTTCGTATAATGAAACCCTTGATCAGAATGGATAAATGCATCCAGAATGGTCGACAAATAGGCCGTCTCCGTACGCCCGTATGGAAGGTAGGTAATGTTGGTTAAGAGCACAAGACCCGGGATCTCTTGCTTGAAATTCCGCTTTAGCTTATTAGGTAGTGTTCGATGTTCTTGTGCAGCCTTGGCCATACGCCTGTAAGGATTAGGTCTTCGGTGTGGGCAAACGAGGTTTAATTTTTGCATGTGTCACAAATCCTTTTTCGATTGTAGATCACGTCGAAAATTCGTTTTTTCCAAGATCATTTTGATAGAGCGAGATCCTTTTTTATAGCCCTTACGATGAAATGCCTTCTTGATGAGTTCTCCAGCGTGTGCATCCAAAAAAGCCCGCTCTTTGCGGGTATCTGCAAGTCCAATAATTCCGTCTTTCTCATAGGCCTTCTTCCACCGATCTGCGCACTGCTTTACACGCTTTATCCCGAGGACACTCACATCAAATCCGCTCGACTCAAAGATCTTTCTGGGTGTCTTTCCCTCTAAATATTGATCTATCGATAGCTGTTTAAATTCATCCGCGTAAGTAATCGCTTTATCGCTAATCCGAAAAACATACTTGTTCTTGGCTAGACACTTCATTTCTGTTTCAGTGGAGCGTTTCTTGCTCATGATGTTCCCCCTCCTGTTGCTTATCCCAGTATATCAGTTAAGTTATTCCGATTTTTATGGATCAATTGCACACACAATATACTATATTTTTCATGCCCGTTCCATTCAATCAACTGCTTAAAATTAGAATGAGTGAAGCCTCCTTTCTAGATACTTCAGTATGAAACCTCGAGTGAATTTTGTGCAAAGACTAGACGCCTTTTTTGCGCTTTTTATATATTCAATCCGTTGATATCAGTAGCTGGGAGGCATGAGATTTCATGGTCTTTTTAAATTTACAGTTGTAATAGTTATTCGGATATGTTATATTTACAAACGTAATAGTTAATCTAAGTTGAGAAGGGAGGACAAACAATGGAGAAAATGCCTAAGATTTCGGAATCAGAGTGGGAAATCATGAAGGTCATTTGGCGGGAAAACCCGATGACAGCCGAGCAAATCGTGCAGCATTTGCCGGGGGAAACGGACTGGAGCGATCAGACGGTCAGAACCTTTATTAACCGGTTAATGAAGAAAAAAGCGCTAGGCTACCAGAAATCGGGCAGGAGTTATCTGTATTATCCGTTAATTTCGGAACAAGAGTGTGTACGCGCGGAAAGCCGTTCTTTTCTAAACCGGGTATTCAACGGCGCAGCCGGATTGATGATGACCAATTTTTTGGAGGAGACCCAGCTGTCGGATCAGGAGATCGAGCGGTTGCAGCAAATTTTGCTGGAGAAGCAGGGAAAAGAATCAAAAGATTAATCACAGCCTTACAAGCGTGAAATTTAACCAAATGAGGTTATACCATGGATATAGCTGAACATCTCTTCAATTGGTTCGTTGCCTCGACGCTGATGGCAAGCGCAGCTGCAGTCGTGGTGCTGGCGGTTCAGCATCTGCTGCGCAAACGCATCCATGCGCGATTAAGGTATGCATTATGGCTTATTGTATTATTGAGGCTCATGCTGCCGGTACTGCCACAAAGTCCAGTAAGCTTGTTTAATGCAGTTCCTGCATGGACAGACATAAAAAATGCTGTACTCGGAGTTTCGTATCAGTGGAACAAACCTGACGCGATATCTGAACACAGCCAAATAGAAAACACATATCAACTATATTATACAGCGAATGATCTTGAAAAGAATACAGTTTTGCAGTCTGATCAGACCATGATAGATACAGAAGAACATATCACAGCAGGCATAGAGAGAGAAAGCCATTTAGCTGTCCGTGTATTGGCTGTAGTCTGGCTAACGGGTGCGGCCGTCCTGCTGGGATATAACCTGATTTACTGGCTGCGATTCCAAAAAAAACTAAAACGTCTCAGCCCTGTTGACCGTGCTTCAATATTGAAGATTGCGGAAGAATGCCGAAGCTTATTTTCCATGAAACGCCCTGTGGGGATTTACGTGGATCCATCCGCTCAGAGTCCGTATATTACGGGAATTTTCCGTCCAGCGGTTTATTTGCCGAAATCACTTGTTTCGGAAGCTGTTAATGAACAGCTGCTTAAACATGTGATCGCACATGAACTGGCCCATTACAAACGAAAGGATACGATTTGGAATATGGTCGGCAGTCTAGTGTTTGCTGTTCACTGGATGAATCCCTTCGTCTGGTTCATGCTGCGGCAGATGAAAGCCGACCGGGAGCTGGCTTGTGACGCCTGTGTCCTGGAGAAGCTTGGTGAAGAGGAGGCAGTGTCTTACGGCATGACGATTATCGAATTTCTGAGACGGTATGCTTCGGGAAGAAGTCCGGCACATCTTCTATATTTTAACGGTTCGAACGGTCAAAGAGAGATGATAAGGAGAATTCAAATGATTCAATCTTTTAAAAAGGGTTCTTATAAATTTACCCTGATGGCGGTCGTTCTCGTGCTCTTGGTTGGCATGGCAACGCTGACTAATGCACGAGCATCTGAAGCGGAAGCTCCCGCTTCAGATGCCGTGGCTGCACAAGAACAGAAGCAATCGGAGAAGAAGAAGATTCAGATCGACCA
>JAEWDX010000423.1 GCA_023389895.1 Bacillota bacterium | reverse complement strand
TCGAATTATTCAAAAAGAGACACTAGAGATTATGCAACAATGGAATAAAATGTGGACAGGGGTGGATTATGGTTATGGCCTGATGAGGATGCGCTTTCTTCCTTTTACGCAAAAGTATCTTGGATGGGGGCATCTTGGCTCTAGTGGCACCTCTATGCTTTACTTTCCTAAAATGGATGTATATATTATCGGGAGTTTCAATCAAACCACTTATCAATCAAGAAGCATGAATTATATTTTTTTTAACGTTCTTCGTAAGCTAGCAAAATTACAGAAATAATAAGTTTTTTACACCCACTGTCATATACAATAGGCGCCCTCAAAAGAGCGGCTATCCTTGAATTGGTACATGAAATAGAGTGCTCCCTACAAATTCGTTAGGCTTAAGGGAGGTCTATTTCTTTTTTTTCGGACAACATCGCAGCTATAAGTAATGTAATGTTAAGATAGAAGGTGACAACTAGAAAAGGAGTAACATATTTATGAAAATATTATTAATTATAATTATTGTATTAGTGGGAATTATAGCTATATATTTTAATATCCCTATATCAAGAGAACGATCAGAATTTAAAAAGTTATCACAAAAGATAATAAAAGAATCTCCTAGTTTTAAAGGTGTATTTACTAAAAAAGAGATTGAGCACTTACCAATACCAGTACAAAAATATTTTGACTATTGCGGATTTGTTGATAAACCTAAGATGTCTTATATGAATGCAAAATTTACAGACGTACCTTTTTTACAAGGAAAAGATGGACGTAAATTAAAAATAGACTATAATCAGTATAATTTAGTTGAAAAGCCTTATCGTTTGGCTCATATAGATAGTTCACTTTTTGGGATACCGTTTGAAGGGATTGAGTATATTTTTGATAATCCTTCTGAAACCTCTTTTGCTAGAATGAAAGGTGTTATCGCAAAGACCCTAACAATATTCGATGTTGTAGGACCAGAGATGAATCAAAGTGCATTAGTTACTTATCTTGCCGAATCTTTAATTGTTCCTAATGCAGCATTACAAGATTTTATCAAATGGGAAGAAATCGACGATTTGAATGCGAAAGCCACTATATCATATAAAGGGATAACTGCAACTGGAACTTTTACTTTTAATGAGAAGGGAGAGATGGTCTCTTTTGTAACTTATGACAGATGGGCAGATAAAGGAGATGGTCGTTATGAAAAAAGAAAGTGGTCTGCTTTATGCAGTAAATATAAAGAAAATAATGGTATAAAACAACCTAGTAAACTTCAAGCTGTTTGGCATTATGATGATGGAGATTTAGTATATTTTGATAGTGATAATGTGAAATTTGAATTTAATTAATAAACATGGAAATTAAAAAGACATCTTGAATTATTAGTCAACAGTTATCTTGAAAGGCAGCAAGAATGATACTATGTCAAGGAAATAGACAAAGATTTTCTTGACATAGTATCATTCTTATGAGTATTTAATGCTCTATCAGATGGAAATCGATAGGCCTTCGTCTTTAACAAAAGTAGCTATGTCTGAAGAGTATGGAAATGATAAGCTCACTCAAACTTTACTGAAAAAAATGTTTTACCAACAATCCCAACTTCCTCAACCTTTATTTACCTTATCTTGATTCCAAATCCTATATCTTCCATCAATATCTTCAATCACAAATTCTTTATTATCGTAATCAGTATTAGATAATTCACGAACTATTTTCACACCAGAATTTTTAAATTCTTCTTGAAGTTCCTTTTGATTATCAGTAATGAAATAAGCATCATACCCATAACCATAAAGAATTCTATTTGGTATTATCTTTTGTCCATTTGTCTTTGTTAAAATTATTTCAGTTGAATCTCGATATAAACAAATATATGGTTCTTTTGATTCCATAAAATGAACTGCTTTAAACCCCAATATTTCTTCATAATATTTTGCAGTTCTCAATATATCACTTGAAGGAAAAATACAGTGTGAATTCAATAGCAAATTTCTCATTTCAATTCCCCTTACTCTGTTTTCTTTTCTAAATTAATATTATAAGAAACAGCACCATAGTGATAGCATTTTTTCATAAAAAGAAGGAAAACTAGGAAAATATTACAATTTAAAAAAAAATGATAAGATGAGAGGAAAGTACCTATTTTTGTTTAGTCGATGATCACTTTCTAGTTTCCTTAGGAGAGGTTTGATTGAAAAAATCAATATTTATTATAGGGATTTTCAATGGGAGAGCTACTAGATGAATGGAAGAACCGGAACATCAAAAATAGCAACTATTGCCACAGTTGCTATGCTTGCCATTTAGTGGAGACCTGAAAATAGGAGAAAACAACACTGATAAAATTATCTAAAGGGCCTTCTCAAAAACGGTCAACGGACTTACGATTATATTAACCGAAACGGTTAATACGAGGTGATTTTATGAATGAGAAGTTTTTTAATCTTTCTATCGATAAGCAAAATACCATTATAAACGCAGGCTATAAAGTCTTTGCGAGTTATCCATATAAAAAAGCGCCCATGTCTATGATTTCAGATGAAGCAAATATTTCTAAAGGATTACTATTTCATTATTTTGAGAACAAAAAAGGGTTATATTTATTTTTATTTAATAAAGCGGTTGCATACTCCACAGAAGAAGCAAAGGAAACAGACGTTAATGAGGAAACAGACTTTTTTGAATTTATAAGCAAAACAATAAAACTAAGAGCAAAGATGGTAAATAGTTATCCATATATGTATCAATTTGTGACAAGAGCATATTACGAGCAAAATGAAATAATTAAAGATGCGATTTCTACTATTAAGGGTTCTTTGCACCAGATGAAGAAAGAAGAAATTTTAAGCCGGATGGATGTGAGCAAGTTTAGAAACCCCAGTGACATAGATCAACTTTTTGATATTGTAATTTATTTATCAGAAGGATATGTATATCGTAATCAAGAAAATATCGTAAACTCTCTTGATGATATGGTTCAAGGTACAAACAAGATGTTCGAAATTTTGAAAAAAAACTTTTATATATAGTGAAGGGAGAGTATTATGATACAAAAAGCAGTCCATTCTTCCCGTGGTAAAATTTATTACTGGATTAAGAAGCATAGTGATCCGAATGCTCATAATATTATTTTTTCCCATGGTCTAACAGCCGACCATAGAATGTTTGAAAAACAAGTCGAGTATTTTCAAGCTGCTTATACAGTCATATCATGGGATATTCCACTTCACGGTAAATCTCGCCCTTATAACAGTTTTACATATGAAAATGCTGCCAATGAACTTAAAAGTATTTTAGACAATGAGTTCTTAAAATCTGCAATTCTTGTTGGACAGTCAATGGGCGGATATGTATGTCAAGAATTTGCTATCCAATATCCTGAAATGGTAGATGCGTTCATTGGTATTGGCACTACGCCTTTTGGTTTGTTTTTTTATTCAAAATCGGATAGATGGTGGCTAAGACAAGTAGAGCCTATGGCAAAATGGTATCCTTACAATTTCTTAGTAAAAAGAATAGCAAAGTCTGCTACTCGAACTAAGTATGCTTACTCAAATATGATGCTTATGCTTTCATCCTATTCAAAGGAGGAGCTTTGTAGACTTATGGGCATTGCATATGGTGATATATTTTACAGAAAGGAACTAGTCCATTTTAATTTTCCAGTATTATTGTTAGTTGGAGAGTTTGATAAAACTGGAAAGGTCATTCAATATAACAAAAAGTGGCAGGAATGCGAGAAGTATCCCTTAAAATTTATCAGCAATGCAGCACATAATGCAAACGTTGATAATTTTGAAGAAGTAAACAAAGTAATTGCCAATTTTTTAACTGACTGTAATTTTCATATAAGAGAGCTGCCTAAAGGATAATAAAAAAACCGTTGCTTCGGCGGCAGGATAACTGTGCGCCTAAACAAAATTCAGTAGCCTAACGGTGGTTTTGAAATAAGAATCAAAGCTGCCGTTTTCCTTTTGAATAAATGAGAATACGGGTAGTGTTAAAGTCGCCTTTTTTGAGGATACGGCGGTATCCGGGAGGTATCGCTGTGTTTTTATTTCATCGACATAATCCGATAAGGTTCGCCTTGTCAAAAAAGCCTTTGCCTATATCGGGATTACTGTAGCAGAATGTGCGAAAAATGTCAGCACCTGATAAGAAATATAGTTTTCTACGCTCGCCTGGCTTTATTCCGATCGGGCGTTTTTGCGTTCCTATGGGGTGCTTCGGGCTAACTCTCCCCGAAGTACACTACATATGTTTAGGCATACATACGCAACAGTTCTCAATATATCACTTATTGATTCTATTGTTCATTACATATATAGTTAAATTATCAAAAAAATAGGGATGGTTAATGTGTCATTGGAAGCATTCGATTATATTAAATACATATATATTTTTTTATCATTATTTTATTTGTCCTATTTTTAAGAACCATATTTTTGAAAAACAAATTTAGCTATATTAATAGGTTTTCTATAGTAAGTATTTCGATAATATGCATAGTGGTTTCCTTCTTTAGTTCAATATTTTTAGGGTATGCTTCTGATGAAATAAATCTAAACGATGTTTCATTTACTAATATGGCCATTATTATTGTAGTTTTAGCGATTGTAAATATTATATTTTCGTATAGAGTGAAATAAATAATCACTTGACAGGGTGTTTCAAAGAGGAACTCTCTATTTTTATTACAATAAAGGTATTGGGGCTAAAATTGATAATGACAATATATAGCATTGCTTGTCCAGGACTAAGAAAGGAGATATAAAGTGAAACGAATTATGGTAATTGGGGTTTCATCAGGGGTTGGGAAGTCAACATTTGCAAGAAAATTAGGGAGAGCATTGAAGATAAATGTTTATCATTTAGATGCATTTTATTGGCAGCCTAACTGGGTGGAAGCGGCATTAGAAGACTTTTCAAAAGCACAACAGATAATTGTGAAACAAGATCAATGGATTATTGAAGGAAATTACAGTAATACGTTCGAGATCCGTACAGAACATGCTGATACGATCATATATTTAGAATTACCACTTTATGTTTGTTTATTTCGCGTTCTTAAGCGATGGTTAATGAATATTGGAAAAACCCGGATTGATATGGGTGAAGGGTGTAAGGAGAAATTAGATTGGGATTTTATTAAGTTTATATACACAACTTATTATCCTCGGAAGAAAAAAATGCACGAACGATTTCAATCGTTTCAAACATCAGATTCCCAAAAAGAGATTATTTCTTTAAAGAACAAAGAAGAGATTCATTCGTTTATAGTGAAAATGAAACAGGAACAATAAACTATTCTATATTCAGAAAAAACAAAAAATCCTGTTATAATTGCTAAAATTTGTAATATAGCTGGATTAAGCTCCAAATTTTCAAATAAAATTGATTTTTTTCTAAGGAGAATAAATAAGAATAGGTACTACTTATATTCCTGTAAGGAATGTGGAACTTTCTTCTGAATGGTATGTAAATAGGCTAGAAGCAGAGTTAAGCTATAAAGATGATGACAAAGCGATTCTTGATTTTGCAAATCAAAGCATTTTTCTTGTTAATGAAGCATTTGTTTAAAAGTTAAATTAGAGGTGACATATGTACATATCTAAATTGAACAGTGCGAAACTTACAGATAAACAAATGACAAACCTGCTCTTTACTGGGATTGAGGACGATCATAAAACGGGGGATTGCATCTTTGTTGTCGGCAGCAGTATGGCGGTTCAGTCTCGTTTACCGAAAGCGGTTGAACTTTATAAGCAGAGCAGAGCGGGAAAGGTTTTATTTTCTGGAGGGGTAAAGTGGAATGGAAGTGGTTTGCCAGAAGCGCTCCTATTAAAAAATGAAGCCATTTTATTAGGAGTGCCAGAAAAAGATATCTTAATAGAAGAAAAATCATTAAACACTCTTGAAAATGTGATTGCTTCTTTGTTGGTATTGGATAGAGAATTTCATTTATATAAAATTAACAGACTTTTAGTAGTCACAGCCCCATATCATATGAGGAGATTGCATTTGACTTTGAAAACCTATATGCCGCAGTGGATTCAATTTACCTTATGTCCTGCTAATGATCGAATGACAGGAAAGAATAACTGGTTTCTTAGTGAAGACGGTAGAAAACGAGTGGAAACAGAGTCAGCAAAAGTCATTCACTATGTTCAATTAGGTGCTCTCGTTGATGAAGAAATTAAAGATGGGGGACAAATATGAATAAAGTAGTTTTAGCAGGCGGAACTGGTTTTATCGGTAAATACTTTGAAAAAAATTTTACGGAGCTTGGCTATGAGGTAAAGATCATCTCAAGGCAACAACAAAATATATCTTGGGATAATAAAGAAGCCATTGTTGAGGCTTTAGAGAATGCTGACCTTCTACTCAATTCATCATTTAAATGAACTATTTAAACAGAGCGGTCTGTTATCTATCCTAATTTTTTGTACATGACAATATGTGGACCGATAGGAGGGTAATCAAAAACTTCACCATGTGTCACAAAACCTAGTTTTTGATAGTAGTCTTGTACCGATGTTCTTGCATTGCACCATAAATAATCGAATCCCTGTTCCTTAATTAAACCTTCAGCAAAGGTGACAACCGTTCTTCCTGCCCCTAGCATTCGATAGTCCTCTGATGTTGCCATTGCCCGTAAGCGATATTGCATAGCAGAAGGAAAATTAGGATTGTTGTCAACACTAAAAGAAGCGACAGTAATTAGCTCTTCATGATAAAATGCCCCAACATGAAATGATAAATCATTATGATCCGTATCATACTTTACTTCTTCAATTGGTTGGTGAGGACGTAAAATTTTATGTCTAAGGCTATAGGTCATTTCTGGTTTGATTTTTCTAACATCTAGCATGTATGTTCCTCCGTTTTTTATGATGAATTAAATAATTCGCTGCCTATTCTTAAAATCCTGCATTTTTAACTAGGAAAAATCCTCTATCAATCAATAAGTTATACTTATCAATCTTTATAAATACTTCGATATTTTCTTATTGTAAAATTCAATTAAAATAAAAGATAAGGAATCTGTAAAAAAGTGACACGGTGGTGGATGGACAGATGAATGGATTTATAAAGATATTAATAGCTTTCTTTTTAGCTGAATTTGGTAGGGCAATGTATTTTGTATCGGTAACTTGGGTGCTATACGAATTAACGAATGATCCCCTTTATACGGGTGTATTAGTTGGCTTGGGTTTTTTACCTGGTCTTGTACTAAATGTCTTCTTTGGAGTTATCGTTGATCGGCTTAATCGCAAAAACCTATCCATTCTAGCTAATGTGATTTGCACATTTTCGATGGCTGTGTTATTCGTCTGCTTTTTAATCAATAAAGTTGAACCTTGGCTAATTATCGCTGTGCACATGATTTTACAAATATCAGGTTCACTATATCGCCCAGCAATCCAAGCATTTATTGCAGAGTGTTTTGAAAAAGAGCAGCTTCCGAAAATTTTTTCTCAATCATCTTCTTCAGCCATTGTTGGCGGATTACTCGGTGCTTCATTAGGAGGACTTATTATTAGCTTTCTTTCTGTTTCGGATTCCATGTTGATTGTTGCGGGGAGTTTTGCATTTGCCTCGATTTCATTAGTTCTGATTAAAAGCAAGTCAATAGAAAAAGATAAACGTTCGAAAAGAAATTCGCTTTTTAAGGACATAACGGATGGGTTCATGTATATAAAAAGGAATAAATTATTACTTGGTCTATTTATCATCATGTTCAATGGTCAACTTGTTTTCCACACTAGTTTAGGTTTTTTATCCGTGTATACAGTAGACTATTTACTCCAATCAGCAACTGTTTATGGGTTAATGGATGCAACCATTTCAGTTGGGGGAGTTCTTGCAGGATTAGCAGGAACATGGTGGTGGAGAAAAAGCAAAAATAAACTCGCTCTTTATTCACTATTCATTGTTTTGACAGGTTTATTGTTCGTAGGTATTGCTCCCATTTTACCAGTAGCATTTGTAGGCGTTTTCTTAATTGGACTTGGAACAACATGGATTCGAGTTCTTCTCCAATCCGTTCAGCAAATGGCTACGGATTCAGAGTATCATGGAAGAATGGCTAGCTACAGAATGATTGGAAATCAAGGGGCAGTTGTTATTAGCGCCCCAATTCTTGGTTGGATTGCGACAAATTTTGGAGCGAATTATATTTATCTCAGCTTAATGCTGCCTATTTGTGTGTGTTTGATATATGCTCTTATTCAGTCAAAGCAGGTGCAATTTAGAGAAATAATGAATGCCGTTGCTTAAGATGAATTTAGTGCCATTTATGGTAAAGATTGAACAGAGATATACCTAATCTAAAGGTGGGTATGATATATTGTATAGAACATTATGACTTTTCGATGATTTAATCGTGGAAAAAAGGATTGATTGATATTATTAGATGTATTGTGGAATTTGAAGGATTAAATATCGGATACATACAGTTTTATCTAGTAAATGATAAAGCAAGCAAAATAACAGACTATTATCAAGATGAAATAATTTTTGGGATGGATCAATTTATTGGAGAAACACAATATTGGAATAAAGGAATTGGTACATTACTTATAAAAACAATGACTGATTACTTAGTAAATCAGGGACATGCGGATAGAATCATCAGGGATCCCCGAGTAACAAATACAAGAGCAATAAAATGCTATGAAAAATGTGGTTTTATGAAAAAGAGAATTTTGCCGAGGCATGAATATCATGAAGGCGAATATGAGGATTGCTGGTTGGTGGAATACATTTCTGGAGCTAACAGATGATCGGTGTTTTCGAAAATGGAAATTTTAGTTTTACTATGTGCCATTCCAATCATAATGATTGGATTTTCAATTGAAATAAAACTGAAGAAACCAAATGAACAAAATTTAGCACAAGAAGGTGATCAATATGAAAGCAATTACTGTAGAAAAGTATGGCTCAACAAAATATATGAAATATATAGACGTTGAAACACCTTCCATAAGTTCAAAACAAGTTTTAATTCGTGTAATGACAACATGTGTTAATTTTGCAGATATTAAAGCGAGATATGGAAATAAAGAGCATGGAAACCTTCCATTTATTCCGGGATTAGAGGCAGCTGGCATTATTGAACAAGTTGGCAGTCAAGTAACATCCTTTTATGTGGGACAACGAGTAATGGCTTTTCCCAAAAATGGCTCATATGCTGAATACATTGTTGCTGATGAAAATTTGACCTTTGCGATCTCTGATGATATAAGTTTTGATGTCGCTGGAACAAGCGGAATCGTTTCATTTTTATCTTACAAATTGCTTAATGATGTTGCTAGATGTCAGGAAGAAGAGACGGTTCTTATTCATTCAGCTTCGGGTGGTGTTGGGACAACAGCCATTCAAATTGCAAAAACGCTCGGTGCAAAAATGATTATTGGAACTGTAGGTAATGATGCAAAGATTCCTAGGGCATTAGAAGCTGGGGCAGACCATGTAATCTGTTATGAAAAAGAGAATTTTTCAAACAGAGTTAATGAATTAACTTATGGAAAAGGTGCTAATATCATCCTTGATTCTATAGGTGGAGAAGTAACCGAACAGAGTATTAAATGTCTTTCTAAGTTTGGTCGGTTAGTTGTATTCGGAAATTCAAGTGGAAAATACGGACAATTACAAACAAGTGATCTTCATTCAAGCTGTCGCTCAGTTCTTGGGTTTAGTTTGGGAACAACAAGAAAAGAACAACCAGAAGTTTTAAAAGATATTGCATCAAAGGTATTCCAGACGTTAGAAACTGGGCAAATTAAGATTAGGATAAGCGAAAAATTCCCATTGAAAGATGCCGCAGTAGCACATCAATTAGTAGAAAGCAGAACTAGCACTGGAAAAGTTCTATTGTATACGGAAAACTCGTAAAGAAGAGTTGGGGAAAATTTCTTGAAAAATCCAATTGCATCTATGCTTTTGGATTTTTTTGTTGTACAGCTCAAGCGACTGAGCAAGTCGCCTCCACTTTTCAATTTCCACATTTTTAAATGAAAAAGATAATGAACATTCGTAAAAAATAACCAAATGGGCAAAATATTAAGGATATGAAAAGTTTTAGTTGGAAAGTGAGGTGAGCAAGTGATGGGAGAAAATACGCATTTGAACAAGTGGGATTATCGTCATCGAAAGTGGCAACTTCCTTCTTTACCATGGATTATGAAGCAAACATGGAATGACCTTCTGTTTGCTCATTATCCAATAAAGCTTGAAGCCTTACAACAGCTTGTACCTAATATGTTCCCGTTAGATTCATATAATGGAATGGGCTGGATTGGCGTTATTCCGTTTCATATAACGGGCATTCGAATGCGTGGTTTGCCACCAATTCCAGGAATGAATCGTTTCCCTGAGCTCAATGTTAGAACGTATGTTACTTTAGATGATAAACCGGGAATATACTTTTTTAGTCTTGATGCTGCTCACTTTCTTGCAGCAAACTCTGCCAAATTATTTTATCACTTGCCATACCGTCATGCTGATATTTTGGTAAAGAAAACTGAAGCGACTATTGATTATGAAAGTAGAAGAAAAAGCAAAGAAGCTACTCAATTAAAATGTACTTACAAGCCAATCTCTCAACCATTTTTGGCAGCTAAGGACTCTTTTGAAGAATGGATGGCAGAGCGATATTGTATCTATACATTAAACAAAAAGGGAAAACTGCTTCGCTGTGATGTTCTGCATTCTCATTGGCTTTTACAGGAAGCAGAGGCAAAGTTTTATCATAATACAATGCTGTCTAAGCAAGGGATTTATGTAGATAGTGACAAGCCAATTCTGCATTTTTCCAAAAGGAAAGAGGTTCGAATATGGCCATTAATTCAGCTAAACGGGGGATTTAATAAATGAGTTAATTTTATACTTCTAAGCCTTACAGGCATAAGAATTTTGAGGTGCAAAAAAGAGTACATCCCCAAAATATAGAAATGAGTAAATATCGATTCAGTGTCAAAAAATGTACAAAGTGAGAATAACGACCGATTTAAGAAAATACACAGCACTTGTACGAGGAGAAAAAGCTTGGAAGACGGTATTTAAACATCGTACCGCTGTAGAGCCTGTAAATGCTTATCTCAAAGAA
This sequence comes from Bacillota bacterium, assembly GCA_023389895.1. Lineage (GTDB taxonomy): Bacteria > Bacillota > Bacilli > Bacillales > Cytobacillaceae > Cytobacillus. The sequence continues at coordinate 360 of JAEWDX010000423.1, read as the reverse complement.
TATTTCTAAATAGACAATGTTCGCTATCGTACACGGAAACGTACCAAAGTTCATTTTGAGCTAGTTATTCTAGTTTATAATGCTTTAAAATTGGCAATAGATCGTATGAATGTCAAGATGTTAACTCAACAACAAGCGACTTTTAGTCTTTGTTTCATTGAAAGTAACAACTATGAAATTGATTCATAACTGGAAATGTTAAAATAAATCATTGATGAGAATTTCCGTAGACTTCCAATGAAGCTGCGCGATTGATTACTGGCTTTGCGTGTTAATGTGAAGGATTTTCCCATTGAATTGACACGATTGCTGGCTTTGCGTGTTATGTGAAGGATTTTCCCATTGAATTGACACGATTGC
>JAEWDX010000419.1 GCA_023389895.1 Bacillota bacterium | reverse complement strand
CTTAGAACCTGATCTGGGTAATACCAGCGGAGGGAACATATTCGTGCACTAATTTATGTTTCGCTTTCATGCGCCCAGGTTCGCCACCTTGGGCGTTTTTTATTTCATAAAAAAAGTTCAACAGGAGGTTGTACAGTTGAAAAAATGGTTGGCTATTATTTGTTCTGTTCTCTTACTTGCAGGCTGTGGACAAGAGAATAAACAGACAACACAAAGCAAAGGTAAGAAGGAACAGCAGGAACTCCAAAAGGTATCTGTCGTGCTCGATTGGACACCAAATACGAATCATACAGGATTATATGTAGCGAAGGAAAAGGGGTATTTTGCCGAAGAAGGGCTAGATGTTGATATTATCATGCCTGGTGAAGCAGGTGCTGATCAGCTAACAGCAGCAGGTAAAGCTGACTTTGGCGTCAGCTACCAAGAAAGCATTACACAAGCCCGCATACAAGGCGTTCCACTTGTCTCGATTGCAGCAGTTATTCAGCATAATACATCAGGATTTGCTTCCCCTGCTGAGAAAGAAATAATAAGCCCGAAAAACTTTGCAGGAAAAACATACGGGGGTTGGGGTTCTCCAGTTGAACAATCAGTCCTTGATTCATTAATGAAAATCGAAAATGCAAATGTTGATGATGTATCCATCGTCAACATTGGTGATAACGACTTCTTCACCGCAGTAAAAAGAGATGTTGATTTCGCCTGGATCTATTATGGTTGGACAGGGATCGAAGCAGAGCTGCGAGGAGAAAAATTAAATATGATCTATTTAACAGATTACACTGACAAGCTTGACTACTATACACCTGTACTTGCAACAAATGAAAAAATGATAAAAGAAAACCCAGAAACAGTAAAGGCATTTCTTAAAGCAGCTTCAAAAGGCTACGGGTTTGCGATTGAACATCCACAAGAAGCAGCCGAGATTCTATTGCAAGCCGCACCAGATTTAGATAAAGAGCTTGTCACTAAAAGTCAAGAATGGTTAGCCCCTCGCTATCAGGACGATGCTGCTAGATGGGGCGAGCAAAAGCTTGAAGTTTGGGAAAACTACGCAGGCTGGATGTATGAAAATGGACTTCTTGAAAAAGAATTAGATGCAAAAAAAGCTTTTACAAATGAATTTTTACCGAAATGAGGAGAGGTTATCATGACAAATGCATTAATAAGTATCCAAATTATCCCGAAAACGAAGAACGGAGAAGATGTTATTCCATACGTAGATGAAGCTATCCGAGTCATTGAAGAATCAGGTGTAAAATACGAAGTTCATCCACTAGAAACAACGATGGAAGGCGAGTTAGCGGATTTATTGAAAATAATTGCTGACATGAACGAGAGAATGATTCAAATCGGAAGCCGAAATGTCATTTCTCAAGTGAAAATTCTCTATCAACCAACTGGAATAGCAATGGATGATTTAACGGAGAAATACCGTGCATGAAAAATTATTTATTGAAAGGATGGAGACCAATGCTGGTTCTCCTCCTTTTATTCATTATTTGGGAACTAACTGTTAAAATAACAGAAATTCAAGAATGGCTGCTTCCACCGCCTTCAGCGATTTTTTTAGAAGCAATTAACGGCTGGACTAATTTTTCAGTCCATTTATTATCAACGATAAAACTATCACTTTTTGGATTCACAATCGGAGCGACGATCGGGTTATTAACAGCTATTATTCTCCATCGCATTCCTTTTATCCGTGAATCGATTTACCCGTTGTTGATTTTATCGCAAAATATCCCAACTATTGTCCTGGCACCGCTTCTAGTAATTTGGTTCGGATTTGGACTTCTGCCGAAGCTAATCGTCATTACCTTAGTTTGTTTCTTCCCCATTACAGTAGCGACACTGGACGGGTTTAAACAAACACCAGCCGATCTTAAACATTATATGATGATGGCCGGAGCGACAAATCGACAGCTTTTCTGGAAGTTAGAGCTTCCCTACTCCCTGCCATCTCTATTCTCAGGTCTGAAAATTTCCGCCACATACAGTGTAATGGGGGCCGTGATTTCAGAGTGGCTAGGTGCGAAGATGGGTGTTGGTGTTTATATGACCCTCGCTTCTTCTTCATTTAGAACGGATCGAGTATTTGTTGCTATTTTTGCTATTATGGGATTAAGCTTGTTATTTTTTGCAGTTATTATGCTTGCTGAGCGGCTAATTATTCGCTGGAAAACAACGAAGAACTGAGACGGCTCGCCATTGGCTAAAGTCGCTATAGCTTATGACAGTCTACATGCTCAGCTTGTAGGGCTGCCTTAACCATCCGCAGCTAGCTAAAGGGGATGAACGATTTTGACTTTACTTACAATTGAAAGCCTTTCTAAAAGTTTTGAAAAAAACGAAATTATTCATAATCTAAATTTGAAAGTCGATGAGGGAGAATTTGTTTCTATTCTTGGCCCTTCTGGGAGTGGAAAAAGCACGATCTTTAATTTGATCGGCGGATTATTAATACCTGAGCAGGGAAATATTACTTTACAAGGGAATTTAATTAATGGAAAACGTGGCTCAATTAGCTTCATGCCGCAAACACCGTCCTTATTGCCATGGAGAAATATTTTACAAAATGTGCTTTTAGGACAGGAATTAAACGGAATAACTGATAAAGAGGCTGCAATAGAGATGCTTGAAAGAGCTGGCCTTGGAACATATATTTCAGCATATCCCCATGAGCTTTCTGGTGGTATGAAGCAAAGAGTGGCTTTTATTCGTGCGCTATTAAGCCCACAACCAATTATTTGCTTGGATGAACCTTTTTCTGCATTAGATGAATTAACACGACTTGATATGCAAAAGTGGCTTTTATCGATTTGGGAAACAGATAGACCAACCATCCTTTTTGTTACGCATAATATAGAAGAGGCACTTTTTTTATCCGATCGAATTCTCATCCTTTCTAAGCGTCCAGCCCAAATTAGTTATGAATATCATGTTCCTTTTACGCGTCCACGAAATGAGGAGCTTTTACTTGAAGACGAATTTATGAAAAGTAAAAAAATTATTCATCAAGCTTTAAAAGGGGAGCGTTCATTCACTATGAATCATTAATACTGTCATTCACATGTAAGAAAACTCGTCGATTCAATCTTATAACGTGCAAAAAAGCAAGAGGGTTTCCCCTCCTGCTTTTGCATATTCTATCTAAAGCAAGCTGCGCCTACAATGATAAGAAGGATAAACAGGACTACGATTAATGCAAAACCGCCTCCGAAGCCACATCCTCCATATCCGGGGCCACCACACCCAAAGCCACCGTATCCATATGGCATAATTGAAATCTCCTCCCTGCCATGTTTAGAGTATTTTCATCGTTAACAAAAACCGCCACCATAACCCCATGAAGCACCAATGATAATTAACAAAATAAACAAGACAACAACTAGAGCGAAGCCCCCGCCGATTCCACAACATCCATCTGACATCTTCATATACCTCCTTTAATTGTTTCCATATATCCTATTCAGTTATAGCGATATGTGCGATAGACGAACACACAATTTTTAGGTGTTTTCACTAGTACAGGCCCAAAATGCGGAGGACCATATGAACAAAGGCAGTAAACG
>JAEWDX010000415.1 GCA_023389895.1 Bacillota bacterium | reverse complement strand
CGGCAACTCTAACTTTTTCTTTTCCAGCTAAGCTTTGGGCTTTTTCGATATCGAGCATGGATAGATAGTATTGCTTGCTCGTTTTTGGATCTGCCACACTGTTAAACGATTTGTAAAGTGCACTCGGTTGAATGCTTTCAATATGATCCATCTTACTGAATTTACGAATGACCGCATCCATATTCTTCTTATTTTTCAACTTGACAACAGCTGTTTTCAAAGAAGGTAGATTCTTAATTAATAGTAAGTTAGCACCCTGCAATTCTGCCTGACTAAATGGTCTTTTGTACTTAACTACTAAAATCTCATCGCTTAATTGCGAAGTTTTATCAGCTTCTTCCTGTTTTCCTGTGTTCTGATTAACTTCCTTCACGATCACTCCGCTTTTCGTCACTTCTTTCCCAAGTGCAGGGGAACCCATACTCGCTCCTATAAGAAGCGTCATGCAAATAACTGATATGATTTTGCGTAGACTTTTTTCCATAAGCTACCTCTTTCTCCATTATTGACTATTCGTCTTACTTAAACGATAATCTTTCTACCAAAATTAAGCAAATATTTTCTATAAACATTTTGTTTCTTAATTTGACAAGTTTGTGATTTGCTTTAAATAGTTTGCTATATTAGTTATAATTGCCTGTGAGGTTTGGAGTATCATTGCTTTGCTATCATTAATTGTGAGGTTTAGGGTTGGGGTTTTATGCGTATTTGTCAGCTTTGGAGCTGTGAGTTTGAGAGATATGAAGTTTAGAGTTGTGGGCCTTTACTATTATCTATAAAATTACAATGATTTTATTTTATACAGGATTGGAATTAGGGATTTTTCCTTATTACTTTTAAAAAAATAAGAAAATTCGCCTTAATTGATGATATGAATTTACCGATAACGTGGCTTACTAACATTACCTTTTGAATTTAGAATCAATTTTGCTAGCTTAAGACGATGCGGAAAAATTCGGGTAGTGACAGTGGGCAGTAAATAATAGTAGAATATATGCTGTTGAGAGGAGCAAACGATATGTCTAGTAGAACGAAAAAACAGGCTTTTACCCGAAAGAAGAAAAGAAGAAGACGCATTACTTTGTTTGTTGTACTTCCAATCTTAATTCTTGGATTTGCCGCCGTTGTATACGGTAGTCATTTATATAGTCAATTTAAAAAGACCATGGCAGATTCTTATGAGGAAATTGAAGGTAGAGAGAAATCGCCAGTCCGAGATGAAGCTATCAAAATAAATAAGGATCATTTTTCAATGTTAATTATCGGTGTTGATGGTGTTGATGGTAATGAGAGACGAGGCAATAGCGAAAGTAGCCGTTCTGATGCTTTATTGCTTGTAACTGTTAATCAAAGTGATCATACGGCGAAGATGCTTAGTATTCCACGTGATTCATACGTATATATTCCGGAAGTCGGATATAAGACAAGAATTAATCATGCACATGCTTATGGTGGCCCGAAAGCGACGATTGAAACAGTCGAAAATTTGTTTGATATCCCTGTTGATTACTATGTCCGCGTTAACTTTCAAGCGTTTATGGAGATCATTGATGCACTAGGCGGGATTGAAATCGATGTCCCATTTGCATTTTCTGAGCAAGACTCTAATGATAAAGCTGGTGCTATTAGTCTTAAGCCCGGGCAGCAAACATTAAACGGTGAAGAGGCTCTTGCCCTTGCCCGGACGCGAAAAATCGATAATGATATTGAACGCGGCAAACGTCAGCAAGAAATTATTAAGGCGACTATGTTAAAGGCTGCCTCTCTCAAGTCAATATCCAAATTTGACGATGTTTTTGACGCAGTTGGGTCTAATATGAAAACAAATTTAACCTTTGAAGAGATGAAATATCTAGCTGAATTCGCTATTAAAAATCGACTTTCCATTGATTCATTGACACTAGCTGGTTCAGATTACTGGCCTAATGGCGTATATTATTACCAATTGGATGAAACAGCTGTTTCTGAATTAAAAGAAACACTGAGAAATCATTTAGAGTTAGGGAATAATTGAGAAGCGAATGCATTAGAAGGCGACCGTTCCTGGTGTAGAAATCGTTTCAAGGTAAAAGAAGGAAACTATATGATTGTGATGGATGCTCTGTTATTGGGGCATCTTTTTTTTATGGAAAGAGGGAGTTTTTTTAACGGAACTAGGAAAATGATGCTTTAATGGGAGTGAAAGGGGTAACTTTTTCAATAGAGTCGGAGAAATGATGCTCCAATCGGAGTGAAAGGGGTAACTTTTTCAACGGAGTGGGAGAAATGATGCTCTATTGGGAGAGAAAGAGGTAACTTTTTTTACGGAGCTAGGAAAAAGGTGCTCTAATGAGAGCTATAGTGGTATCTTCTTCAACGAAATAGAAGAAATGATGCTCTAATCGGAGTTAAAGGGGCAGCTTTTTCAACGGAGTTGGAGAAATGATGCTCTAATCAGAGTGAAAGGGGTAACTTTTTTTACGGAGCTAGGAAAAAGGTGCTCTATTGAGAGCTATAGCGG
>JAEWDX010000358.1 GCA_023389895.1 Bacillota bacterium | reverse complement strand
CCCGAGATTAAAATCATGATGTTAACGAGCTTTTCAGATCAAGATCATGTCATCCCTGCACTTGAAGCAGGAGCCTCCGGATTCCAGTTAAAAGATATCCAGCCAGACGAGCTTGTTACTTCCTTGAAAAAAATCATGAGCGGTGAAAACCAGCTTCATCCAAAAGCGACATCTCATTTATTAGACAATTTGTCCAATAAAGGAAAACAGGAAAAAGTGTTAATAGAGGAATTAACAAAAAGAGAGCTCGACGTTTTAAAAGAAATTGCCAAAGGAAAAAGCAATAAAGAAATTGCTTCCTCCCTTTTCATCACAGAAAAAACTGTCAAAACCCATGTTTCCAATATACTAGCGAAGCTCGAGCTTGTTGACCGAACACAAGCAGCGCTGTATGCGGTAAGAAATCAGTTGGTTGACTGAAGGAAATTTTATTGTGAGCACATTTTCTTTTTGATATTGCTTTGTAATAAAGTTTAATCAAAAATACCTCACAAACCCGTATTTACTGCAAATAAGAAGAATCCATTTTGAAAGAAAGTTTGATCATTTTCTAACTGTGTTGCCCAACAATTGCGCGCGATTGCGGAATATCGAAAAATTTAAAAGAGTTTCAAAAATTGATCTTTAGTATTGTGCTCCCTCAGTTCAATAAAACTCAACAGGGTCCAAGATCTTATCAAAACTTCCTTTTGATAATTTTCAAAAATCCTCTAGTTAGCTCTCATTTTCAATCCCTATTCACTTACTAAATTTTCTAAATGCGATGATAATACTTCCGGTTGCGAAAGGAATGGTGAGTGGTCTGTATCAAGGGTAATTATTTGTCTGCAAGGTGCTTTAGTGTACATTTCTCTTTGGCATATGATGGAGATCGCATTATCTTTAAGGGTTTCAATATAAACACGAGGAACTTTTTCGAAATGATCTTCCGTTAAGCGAACGGGTGTAATGAAAGGTAAAAGTGGTTGGACGCAAAGTTTGCCTTTCGCCTCAAAAATATCACTTTCGGAACATTCCCCATAAAAGGCATCCTTTATCAGATCGTCTTTGAGCTCTAAATTAGTTTTATCTTCACTTAATACGACAGCTGGAGGCGATTCTTTTTTATCATTTTCAAGTATTTGAAGTAAAGTTTGCTCATTTTCAGGAAGAAAGGCACATAAATAAACGAGTAATTGAATTTTTTCAGGGCGATATTCAGCCGTCTGAGTTATGACAATTCCACCCATGCTATGCCCCACCAAAATAACCCTTTCAGACTCATTATCTAAAATACTACATAGATGGTCAGTATAATTTTTCAAGGTCACTTCAGAAGGTGGTGTTTTATCCTCTCCATGACCTGGTAAATCAAAGGTTAATACCCGGTGTCCAGCATCTTGTAATAAAGGGACAACTTTATCCCAGCACCATTCTCCGTGCCATGCTCCATGAACTAAGACAAATGTACTCATTCAATCACTCCTTTTATTTACTCTTTTCATTATACTGGGAATTTTCACAATAAACATGCTTTAACTAAAATCTGCTTAATAAATATCCATTTTTCTTTGAATGTGTGTTCAATTAACTGGCCCTTTTCATGAAGAAAGACGCTTTCCCTATTTAAAGAAAAGCGCCCTCTAATAGAACAACTTAAATATGAACTCAATCTTAAAATTAGTTAATTTTTCTTTTACTATAGCACCTTTAGTTAGACAAGAATCTGTCTAGAACCGACTGCAGTAAAGTATTAGTCTTCTTGCATTATTTCATCAAAGGCTAAAGAAACTCTGTCGAATTCTTCGTCGCTTTCAATGGCTGTGAAATCTCCATCCTGGTTTACCTTTAAAAAGAAAATATCAATGTCTTCCTCGGTTTCTTCTTGAAGATCCTCCACAAAGCTGACTGCAACGTATTCTATCCCTTCCATATTTACGACTACCAGCACTTCAATTTCCTCACCCTGGTCATTTGTAAAGATTTCTCCTACTTCAATGTTTTCCATGAGATAACCCTCTCCTTTTTAAAATTGTCTTTCACGAATCTTCGTTTAGAAGGATTCATAATCATTTTATTTCCAAAGAAGTCTAGATTCAGTTAGGAAATCCAGATTTAAACATTAAACATACAATTATTAATATATAACAAAATTAATTTCTTCCTCAATTAGTTTCCTGTTGCTTTCTCGATATAGATTCCACCATTCTCGAAGACCTTCGTGGCATCGTGTCGCTCCTTACTTATTTTAATCATATATATTTTTAGTATAACCATTAAAAATTAATCGCTTAATTTACTTCGAATAGGTAAATACCTCCATTACCCAACCCTTTAGGCATCCATGCAGCACAAAATCAGTGCTGCACCACAGAGGGTGAAAATGGCTCGAAAAAGCGGAAAGCGGACAAAGGGGCCAAAACCATTTACATCAGAAGATAGGGAGAAATTTAAGGGGCTTTTTAAAAGAGCGATTTCACATTAAAAAAGAACCATTCATTTTTAAGAAAAACCTAGAAAAATAAATTGTGACAAATATTAAACTGACCTGCCCCAGCAGAAAAAGAAAAAGCGAACTCCTTTAAAGGAGCTCGCACACGTTGGGTAATTAAATAATTGTATTTATTCAGCATTCGCTATATTTCGGATAAGTGACTTTAACTTTTGCTCGTTGGGTCATTTTCAACATCCGTTTTTTTTGTACCTTTACTTATATAAGGTTTTGCACTCTTTTTTCTGTTTGCACTAGCTTGCCAACGATTCCACCCCTTCTTGTCTGTTCCTCTCCCTGTTCCACCTTTTCCTTTAGCTTTACTCATAATATCACCCCATTATTATTCTAGGCTGAGTTACCTATCTGGTTAGTTTTAGTCATTTTACTCGATTATTAAAAAATATTCCCTCTATACTCTTATTTTCCCTTAATTCCAGGATTTTTTTTATTTCAATATCAATTTCTCGATAGAAATTTACTGTTGTTATATCATATATATCAAAATGATTATACTTTCTATATCCATTCTCACTATCTTGATGACAATCTTTCCTTTCATATCTTCTGCTGTGTCCAAATTTTATAGATGGTTTGACCGTCTATTTTTGTTTTTTCTGTTCAGACATCGACTTGTAAATTGTTATAATCAGCCCATTGATGTAAAAAAGATGCTAAATATTTAATTACCTTCTCATCAGGTGTGGCATATCCTACATTAATTTGATTACCAAAATAAGCAACAAAATCTAGATATAAAGTATCTGTCCATTCTTTAGCTTCAAACTCCGAACCAAAAATACGATTATCCTCTTTATAGCCTCCATTTATCCATTTAACATTTTCCATTTGTAGAAACACACCCATTAGCCAAATAAGTAATTTCAATTTTGTTAATGAATATCATTTGTACTATGTGCGTTTTTCTCATCTATAAGTATACTATAAGAAATATTAAGCTTATCCCAAACCCAAACTTGAAAAACTTCGTCTATTACTTTTTTTAGTTCTGTATCATCCATATCACCGTCAATACCGAATTTCTCAAAAGTGAATATTTCTGTCTCCCTTGAATCTTCATATTTTATACTAACTGAAAAAGTAACTGCTTTACCCATTTTTAAAGTCCTCCTATTTATTTCTTATCAACCAAATCCTCAAGGAGGGATCAACTTTATATCGACGATGGCACCTGAGCCAATTCACTATATAGAAACAAGTCCACTGCTCTATGAACGTGCGGAAGATACACTCACTTTATTAGATAAATCAGGCCTGGATACAAGCCGAATCGCTTTTGAATTGGATGATAAAGGGAATGTTATAAGGATGTCACATGGGGTTGTCAGTGATTATCTGCCTGTAAAACTAAAAGATCGTGTGGACATAAACCTAGCGATCATTTTGATTAGTGTGATGACGTTTATCCTCTATACAATCGTTTTCGTCGTTAGATGGGGAATAAGAAAATTAAAGAAGAAAGAGAAAGGGAGCTTGCATTGGGCTACGCCATCATTATCTAGTGTGGGACTCTTAGTCGTAGTGAACAGCATCATCCTATTTAGTCGTTTTATAACCGACCCATTTCAACCATTATCGCAAATGCGTATTCATGTTTGGATAAATTGGCTATTCCCTATAATGACTGTAGTTTGCGCCTATTTCATTTTTAAGCATTTTAAAAACAGTAAGATATTTGGTAAAATAACGCAATTACTTTTGCTTTTCGTTTGTTGTATTTTTAACTTATTTCTTCTCAATTTCTACTTAATTTAATTTAACAATGGTCTGTCCTTTTTCATGTTTAATGACTTATCTTAAGATTCCGAACGATGCTAAATCTAAAACTTCACTTCACATAACAGCTTAACGTTGTAAATACGCGGTTATCTTAACTTAGATGTGAGAACTATTGGAATTCAATGGTTCTCACATCGTTTACATGTATTTAATGTTAATACTAGCAGTTCACAATGCTCTCTTTAACAGAGATTAAGTCTTAAGCAAAAACCTGACTAGTTCCCATTAACCTCTCTCTTGCAGCAATGTACTCCTGTTGAAGCTTATTCACATAGGCTGCTGTCGTCATTACCTCGTTAATGGCACCAATTCCTTGACCGCTTCCCCAAATATCCTTCCATGCCTTCACCTTTACTTCTCCGCCAAAATTCATTTTTGAAGGATCGCTTTCAGGAAGTGCATCTGGATCTAATCCGGCAGCGCGAATGGATGGTGCTAAGTAGTTTCCATGAACACCTGTGAATAAATTGCTGTATATAACATCATCTGAATTACACTCAACAATGGCTTGCTTGTATTCATCTGTTGCTCTCGCTTCGTGTGTCGCAATAAATGGTGAGCCAATATAAGCAAAATCAGCGCCCATTGCTTGAGCAGCGAGGATCGCATTTCCGTTTGCAATCGAGCCAGCTAAAACGAGCGGACCAGCAAACCATTGACGAATTTCTTGAATTAATGCAAACGGACTTTTCACACCAGCATGACCACCCGCGCCAGCAGCGACAGCAATTAAACCATCTGCCCCTTTTTCAATCGCCTTGTGTGCAAACTTGTTATTGATGACATCATGTAAAACAACTCCCCCATAACTATGGGCAGCTAAATTAATCTCTTCGCGAGCGCCTAAAGACGTAATAATAATCGGAACCTTATATTTCACACAAATCTCCATGTCATGTTCAAGGCGATCATTCGACTTATGAACTATCTGGTTGATCGCAAATGGTGCAGCTGGACGTTCTGGGTTACGTGCATTGTAAGCTGCCAGCTCTTCCGTAATTTCCGCAAGCCATTCATCTAACTGGGCGGCTGGTCGAGCATTCAACGCAGGTATCGAGCCAACAATTCCAGCCTTACATTGCTCAATCACAAGCTTCGGATTACTAATAATAAATAGTGGTGAACCGATGACAGGAATTCTTACATTTTTAAAAACCGATGGAATTCTTGACATATTTCTCCTACCCCTCATTCAAATTTCCCTACTCATTTGATGCATAAGCACCCATGAAGGTATTTTTAATAATCATCCTCTTATCCCCAAAAATACCCTCAAAGCTGCTTATGACTTATTAGGTATTACAGATTTCTTTATTTCCACTCTTCATTTGTATTCATTAGCTTTTTTGAAAAAATGCTCTTGTAGAATTGAATTCACAATATGGATGGAGTTCCATTCACCAGAAGAAAACCGCGTAATTGGATATTTTTTCGGAAACAATGTCGCATTAATCTGTTCAGCTGTCTTGCCTTCATCATAAAGCTTTATAACTTCCCCTTGCACGTCCAATAAATAATCCAGCTTACTCTTTAAGGCTGTCCGTCCATCTTTCAAAAAGCCTGCATGACTACAAAATACATCCTCAAAATTACAGGTTAAGATTTTCTTTAATGACTTGATAATCGTCGGGATATCTTCCTCTCTTAAAACAACCTTTGTCCTCTCTTGACAATAGAGGTCACCCGTAAAAAGCTGACCTGTTTCAACATTTAGAAAAGCGAGGTGATCAATGGCATGACCGGGAGTCTCAATTACTTTCCAGGTCGCATTTCGGGAAGCAACCATTTCATCAATCGGTTCCGCTCGGAATGGTTTGCGTTTTCCCCAAAATAATTGACGGTACAATGGATAATCAGCCTTCTTCATGCAGTATTCAATCTTCATTTCATTCATAAAAAGCGGCAACTTCATTTCATCTTGTAAATAGGCTGCACATCCCGTATGATCCTCATGAAAATGCGTAATTAACACTTGATCAATATCTAATTGCTGAAAAAATGGGTGAAATTCCTTTTCTAATGATTTTGCCCCTGTATCAATGAGTACTCCATCAATGGAAAAGCAATGAACATTTAATTTTACACCTTTTAACGCTATCGAAGCATTGCCCATCTGCACTCCATTCACCGTCTTTTGTGAAAAACTCTTCTTAAACAGAATGGTTTCCCCCTTCTACACTTACCCCTCTTTTTTCCATATTAACACATAATGAATGAATATTCATTCAAATTTTAGAAAATTTCGCAGATAACTCCTTAATGAAAGTGCATTGTCTTCTGCACCCCCCATGGGCAAGTCCACGCTTTCTCGAGTAGCGATAAAACACAGTTCCTACCTGCTGCAGAAATTGGTTTTCTTCATCTATACAATAAAAGAATACCCTAAAAATCAAGGGCGTCATGGTATAATACTCCTTATACAATAGAATCGGCTCACTCAAGGGTGGTCTGGCTCACTCCCACGTTTGGAAGGGGGTGATGCTCATGACAACATTCGAAGCGCTCATGTTAATGCTAACGTTCGGCTCATTAATTGTAGCCATGTTGTCCAAAGACAAAAAGAAATAGACCTCCCTTGAGCCCAAGAAACTTATAGGGATGGTCTATTCTTTTGGAAACCAAATGAGCCTGCCACTCTTTGAGGGGCAACTATTGTATACGACCGATGTGTTAGCGCACATTGGTCTTTTTTTATTATATGCAATCTATAATCATGCTATTATTGTATACATTATAACTCACAGTGAGCGTAAAATAAACATTCAATCATCTTATTCCAGACAAAATATTGAATATTTCTGGAATCTCGAAATCATCAAAAATAAAATCTAAATCCTTATCTAAATATTCCTATGTCTGCATCGAACTTAATAAGAACTCCACCATCAATATTACAAGCTTTCAAACTGTTTTGCGACCGACATCGTAGCAATTACTATCCATAACCTTAAAAAAGGCAATTACTATGATACTTAGCTGGAAAGCTAGACATACGGTTATTAATGGGAGAAGATTAGAATTCAAAGGAACTGCACTAGGATTGTTTGGTAATTGGATAAAGTGGTGGTTTTTAACAATAATCACTCTTGGAATTTATTCCTTCTGGCTTTTAATTGCAATGGAAAAGTGGAAAGCGAAGCATACAGTGTTTTCAAATTAATAAAATGAACCCGCCAGCTAATTAAAGTTGGCGAGTTTTATTATTTTAAAAGTTCTTGATTGACTAGGTACCCAAACCTCTACTCAGTGAATAAGGACTTCTAATTGATTATTGCTTGCAATCTTTGCTTATAGTACTCAACTTCCTCAAAGTCAAAGTCTGGATATTCACAAATAGAACACATTGTGCTATCAAATAAACGCTTTAATGGTCTTTGTACAATAGATTCGGCTCACTCAAGGGTGGTCTGGCTCACTCCCATGCTTAGAAGGGGGTGATGCTCATGACAACATTCGAAGCGATCATGTTGATGCTAACGTTCGGCTCATTAATCGTAGCCATGTTGTCCCAAGACAAAAAGAAATAGACCTCCCTTGAGCCTCAGAAACTTCTAGGGAATGGTCTATTCTTTTGGAAACCAAATGAGCCTGCCACTCTTTGAGGGGCAACTATTGTATGTGACCGATGTGTTTACGCACATTGGTCTTTTTTATTATATGCAATATATAATCATGCTATTATTGTATACATTATAACTCACAGTGAGCGTAAAATAAACATCAATAAATGAATCAGATGAAAACGAACATGAAAATTTATACACATATAACAAAAATGAAAAAGGATGCTTCCGTAAAAATTTCAAACTTGTACGGAAACAAAAAAAGATTCCTTATGAAGACTGTTTCATCCTTATGTATCCTGTGAAGATATCCATTTATTAATCATAAAACCCTAAAATCTTTCATACTTTCTCCAAGAATATAGTGTGAAAACCACATCAAATTCTGCTTCATAATAGCCACATTAATTCCTGGCTGGTCAGAACTATATGCCATTCCTTTAAATATAATTAATTCTGTATCAACTTCCATATCCCTTAATCCTTGATATAGCTCATATGCATTTGGAGTTGGAACTCTTGCATCCTTTTCGCCATGTTGGATTAAGGTGGGAGTACAGGCTGATTTAATATATGTCATTGGTGATGTTTTCGTATATATCTCTGGATCATTCCATGGATTATTTCCTAAATACATCCTAATAAAGTAAGGTATATCAGTATTTACATAATGGGTACTCCAATTGGTAATTCCACCTCCAACTGAAATAGCTTTAAATCTACTACTAAATGTAGAACAGAAAGCTGATATATATCCTCCGTTGCTCCATCCCATAACCCCTACTCTATCTTTATCTGCAATCCCTTTGTCAACTAGTTTATCCACTCCAGATATAACATCATCGTAGTTAGCAATTCCCAGTTTTCTATAGTTTGCTTTTAAGAATTCATTACCATAACCAGAACTTCCCCTGTAGTTTGGTTCTAAAACGATAAAGCCTTTTTCGACAAACTGTTCAATAGGATATTTCTCATTAAAATAGTCTAAAAACATTGGAAAGGATGCCCAAGCCGGACCACCATGGATTACCACTAATAAGGGGTATCTTTTATTTTCGTCTAACTCTGCTGGGGTAGATAAAACTCCCTCTATTTCAAGACCATCACTACTTTGCCATGAAATTATTTCCTTTTTACTTTTAAGCTTTCCTTTAAAAAAGCTATTTTCATTCGTTATCTTTTTATCGTCTAAATAGATTTCAAAGGTTTCATTTATTATAGCCTTATTATAGGATATATGATTTCCATCCCTTGTTATAGAAGCATCCATTATAAAGCTATCTGCTTTTTCACTTAACATTTCCACAGTGCCATTCTCTGATAACACCCCAATAAGATAATTAGTTTTATTCTGCCATCTAATTAAAATTCCTTTAGCTGTCCACCGTAATGGAATAACCGTACTATCAAAATCTGTTAAAGGTTGAATTAGCTCTCCATTATTAATATCATATATCTCTAGTGTACTATCTTGTATATGGGTCTTATAGTAATCCTTCTCCCTTATGCTTGCTGAGTAACATATTTTGCTGCCTTCAGGAGAAAAGCAGACGCTCCCTCCCAACAACTTATCTATATTCATCTTTTGTAGCTCTCCAGCTTTAATATCTAGTATATATAGATCTCCATTAATATAATCTCCCATATTTGGGCTTGGTGTAGCCATAAATACAACCTTTTTCCCATCATTTGAAATATCAAATTCATAGATATGAAAATCTTTACCATCAGTTAGTTGATAAACAACCCTATTTTCGTGTTCATCTTTATCATTTTGTATCACTTTTTCTATTTCAATGTAATATAAACAATTATTCTGGTATTCCTTACCTATATGATGGAAATCTCCATATAGTTCCTTACGTTTCTTTATCGCCTCAGATTCTTTTGACTGTGCAACATAATAAAAACCCTTGCCAGTAGGCTCCCATTTGAATTTACTGACCCCTTCTTTCTCATCAGTAATTTGAACACCACTATAACCATCTATTGACTTAACAAAGATCTGATTTTTCTTATTATCCCTGTCACCAACTGGGCTAAGGTATGCGATATCTCTAGAATTTGGAGACCATAATGGGTATGTACTATCTATATCCCTAGTTGTTAATGGGTAACACTGCCCCTTATCTTTTTCATATATCCATACATGATTCCTATATTTATTGTCTTTCCAGTTAGCTGTCTTCTTGACAAATGCTACGTTTTTGCCATCATCACTTATGTTTGTACCTGATAAGGTTGGTAATGAAATAATCTCTTCTATACTTAGATATGTTTTTTCATTCATTTTCATTAATAATCCCCCTCGTAACTATAATCAAATAGGCATAATCACTTATGGCTTCCTGAGACATCTGTTTTCCCTCCAACCAATTCTATAAATCGGTTAATTTTATGCCTATCTTGCGCCAATGTTGCGTTCTTTCATCGATGCTCTCTCTGAACAATTCAAATGCTTCTTGTATCTCCAACGCCCTTCACTCTCCTATGTGTGACCCTTTCTAATTTAATTATTGAACACTTATATAAACGTATATCCATTCTCAATATTAACATATTTTACCACTAAAAAAACTTAAACATATTGGTTTTCTTTTTGAACTAGATGAGACACAGGGACAGGTTCTCTGTCCAAATTAGGACGAGGTCCCTGCCCCCATGTCTCAATTCCTTTTTCTTCCGCACGTACTAGCGATAAATTCTTTTTTGTATTCGCTTTTAAACGATTTCGAATGACCGTTTTTGAACAAGTTAATACTTCGTATGGATGAGGATATAATTGAACAATATTCAGAAAAAGGGCGGATCGAGTAGAGAATAATCGCTCTAACTCTGGGAAACTGAGCTGTAAAATGGCATGCATTCGATTGAAAAGATGCGTGATTTCATGCTCCAATTCGTTATAGTAACGCGTTAAGGCACGCATTTGATGGAAATAGTCATCTTCCTGATACGTTTTTTTACGCTCCACCCGGAAATGGGATTTTGCCAACTCATGCGCATCACTTTATCCGTCTTTTGTCTTCGCATCGAAGCCATTTAGAGGTTTGCCTCTAGCGGATTGATTCGGCAATAGACATAGCCCTCTTTTTGGAAAAATTGTTCTAATGCTTTTGAATAAACACCTGTTGCTTCAAATTCGCACCTGCGATAACGATCGTATATCACCATCGTACTTTTTCCCATACTGACATCAAATGCCACAATATGTTTCATCCAAATCTTCTCCTTCATAGCCAATCATAGAAGTCTTCAC
>JAEWDX010000330.1 GCA_023389895.1 Bacillota bacterium | reverse complement strand
TATGAAGGCGTTGTTTGCTACAAAGGTTACGATGCAAATTATTGAATCAACACCATTAATCGGGGATTATTTAAAGGTTCTTATTGCCGGCGATGCAGATATTGTTGGAGCACAAACGATTACACGTTTCTTCGCGATCCATGTATTCTTCTTGCCAGCAGCATTATTCGCTTTAATGGCTGCTCACTTTGTGATGATTCGTAAGCAAGGTATCTCAGGACCGTTGTAAAAAATGACGACATTTAAAAAAGAATGAAAATTTGATTAAATATTTTGGATAAAGGAGGGGAATTGCCCAATGCATCGTGGAAAAGGTATGAAATTCGTTGGTGACTCTCGTGTACCGGCTACTGGACGAATGAAGAATATTCCGAAAGATTATTCTGAGTATCCTGGGAAAACAGAGGCATTTTGGCCGGACTTTCTATTAAAAGAATGGATGATAGGTGCTGTTTTCTTAGTTGGCTTTTTATGTTTGACAATCGCACATGTACCGCCACTTGAAAAAATTGCCGATCCAAGTGATACAGCTTATATTCCAATGCCAGACTGGTATTTCTTATTCTTATACCAATTACTTAAATATAGGTTTGCATCAGGTCCTTTTAATGCTATCGGAGCGTTTATCATTCCAGGTCTTGCATTTGGAGCATTATTACTAGCTCCATTCATTGATCGTGGTCCAGAGCGTCGCCCATCAAAACGTCCATTTGCAACTGGATTTATGCTTTTAGCATTAGCGGCTATTACGTTCTTAACTTGGCAGTCAGTAGCAACTCACGACTGGGAAGCTGCTGCAAAGCAAGGACAAATTGTTGAATTTGACACTAGTGCTGAAGGATATAAAATTCTTGAAGCTAATAATTGCTTAAGCTGTCATGGTGCTGCTCTTGAAGGCGGTGGAGGTGCACCTTCTCTCATTGATACTGGATTAACGCCAGAAGAGGCAGAGGATATTGCTGTAAACGGGCTTAATGCAATGCCGGCTGGTATGTTTAAAGGAACAGACGAAGAGCTAAAAGTATTAGGTGAGTATATTTCAACTCTTACAAAGAAATAAATGAAAAAACTGACGATTATTTCGTCAGTTTTTTCATTTAAGATAAAAGTATCGCTTTTTGAAATTTTGCTTCATCGCCGAGCGCTTTTTTTCTTTGTTAATATGGTAAAATCATAAGAGAAAATGATGATAGAAAAGAGGGCAAATATGAAATGGATTTATCCTTTATTAGCAAACCGTGCGATCCTTTGGCTTCTATTAGTAATTAATATTGCAGGGACGATTTATGGGTATATTTGGTATGGGTACCAGCTTAGTGAGACGCCCGCAATTTTTCTGCCATTTGTTCCTGATAGTCCAACCGCAAGTTTATTTTTTGTTTTTGTGTTAATTGCCTTTTTATTAGGGAGAAACTGGCCTCTTTTTGAAGCGTTAGCCATTATTACCCTTATTAAATATGGAACATGGGCGGTTGTGATGAATTTACTTGTCTATAAAGTGACGGGAGAGATAGATTTTATTGCGTTGATGCTTATTTTTTCTCATGGTGCAATGGCTGTACAGGGTATGCTCTTTGCTCCGTTTTATCGCATTAAAGGCTGGCATATTGTGATTGCTTCCATCTGGACTTTACATAATGATGTGATTGACTATGTGTTTTTTATGCTCCCAAGCTATCCGATTTTAAACTTATATATTCCACAAATCGGTTATTTCACGTTTTGGTTAACTGTTGCATCGATTGGTATAACGGCTTTTCTTTGTATAAGAAAAAACCGCTTCGAGCTGAAGATTAATTAAAGAAATCGTCTCGTTTGATTTATGGTCTAACCTTGTCCAATCTCTCATACATATTTAGTAGTGATTTGAGGGGGGACAAGTATGCGCGCAAAGTTTTTCGTTATATTTTTCATTATCATTCTATTAATGCCAATTTCAATACATGCGGAAGAGACTTCTTCTCGAGATCGATTGGATAAACTTTCTAATGAAGTCCTACAAATGGTCAAGCTTCGCCGCTATGATGATGCGAAGAAATTGCTCGAATATTTTTCTGCGCAATTTCTTTCAGTGTCAGAAGCTGAACATTCTTTTACAACAGATGAAATGAGAATAATTAATGTTTCATATGGTGAGGCTGTAGAGGCAACGGCAAATTATTCTTTAAATCATGATGAAAAAATTAATCGAGTGACAAAATTTAGACTCGTAATGGATACAATTACATCAGAATATCACCCGCTTTGGCTGAAAATGAAATCGCCAATTATGACGATTATTTCTGAAATGAAAGAAGCGGCTTATAATGGGGATAATGAACATTTTCATTCAAGGCTAAATACATTTTTGTCTTTATACGATATGATTTATCCGAGTATGAAATTAAGTGTAGAAGTTGGACAGATTCAGCAAATTGACACGAGGATTCATTATATTGATCGCTATCGTCCACAAGTGTTAATGGAAGCGGGAAGTCAACAGGAGCTTGAAGCATTAGAGGCGGATTTGCAACGCTTATTCGACGAAATGGAGGAAGATGAGGCCGATCCTTCCATTTGGTGGGTGATCATTTCAACAGGTAGTATCATTATTCTTACATTATCATATGTTGGTTGGAGAAAGTATAAAGGGGAGAAAGGAATAAAGAAGGATCGGTCAAGAGAGCATAAATATTGACTTTATTATGCTACAAAAATAAAATTAAGATAGAAGCTTAAAAAAAAGTAAAGATAACTGGAGGTACAATAATGGGAGTATATCTCATTTATTTTGCGATCATCATTTTAGTGCCTCTATGGGCGCAAATGAAAGTAAAGGGTACTTATTCGAAGTATTCAAAGGTCCCAACTTCATCACATATGAGCGGTGCTGAAGTTGCGAGAAGAATTTTAGATTCACATGGTTTATTTCAGGTGTCAGTAGGAGAAACAAGTGGTCATCTTTCCGATCATTATGATCCACGTTCGAAAACAGTTCGATTATCAACTGAGAACTTTCATGGTCATTCTGTTGCAGCAGCAGCAATCGCGGCTCATGAATGTGGACATGCTATTCAAGATCAACAAGACTATGCTTTTTTACGTCTCCGTCACTCTCTTGTGCCGGTTGCTAATATCGGTTCAAACTTTTCTTGGATTTTAATCATGATTGGTTTAATTGCTGGCTTAAGTAATTTCATTCTACTTGGCATCATTTTTATGGCAGCAGCTGTTGTCTTCCAGCTTGTTACTCTGCCGGTCGAGTTTAATGCTTCAAGTCGAGCAATGGATGAAATCGTTTCTTTAGGAATTATTCGTAATGATGAAGAAAGAGAAACGAAGAAAGTATTAAGTGCGGCAGCATTAACCTATGTAGCAGCAGCTGCGGTTGCTGTATTAGAATTACTTCGTCTTGTCTTAATCTACACAGGAATGGGTAAACAGCAAGACTAAACCAGCCAGATGGGGCTGGTTTTTTAAGTCTTATAAACGATAGGTATTCACTTTTTTTCGCTTATTTTATTCAATCGGCTTTTTGTTTTCATCAAGTGTGAACCCTTCGCCTAACACATCGTTGACAGAGCTCACTGAGACAAATGCATGTGGATCAACTGAGGTAATGACATTTTTTAAGCGAATAATTTCATTTTTGGGAACGACACAATAAAGGACATCACGTTCCTTTTTTGTAAAAGACCCGCGTCCACTTAAGATTGTAACACCTCTTTCCATTTCATTCATAATTTTCGAAGCAATTTCATCATTTAATTCAGAAATAATCATTGCTCCTCTTGCAGCATAGGCACCTTCCTGCATAAAATCAATGACTCTAGCCCCGATAAATACGGCGACAAGTGTGTACATAGCCTCTTTATAGGATAAATAAAATATGAGTGATAATGTAATGATGACGGCATCAAATGTGAACATTGTTTTTCCCATTGTTACACCCGTATATTTGTTCACAAGTCTTGCGATAATATCAACGCCTCCCGTCGTTCCACCAAATCGGAAAATAATTCCTAGCCCAACACCGATAAATACACCGGCAAATAAAGCTGCTAATGTTAAATCTTCTTTAAGTGGAATTAAAAATTGGTTGCGTTGAAAAATCCATAAAAAAAGTGAAACGCTTACTGTTCCGAGTAACGTATAGAGAAATGCATTTCTCCCTAGTAATTTCCATCCGATTATAAATACAGGTATATTTAATAGTAAATTAGTATAGGATGGGTCAAATTGAAAGAGAAAGTATAATAACAATGTGATTCCAGTAAATCCACCTTCAGCTAAATTATTTTGCATATTAAAATGAACGAGACCAAAAGAAAAGATAGCTGCCCCTAGTATAATAAAAAAGATGTTTTTAAATTTCAACCCTAGCTTCATCAAAATCCCCCAATTCAAGAAATACAACATAGACGCGCTTCAATTATATTAGATCCATAATATTAGAGCAATCCGAGTTCGTTAAGAAAAAATATTTGTAAAAATCCAACCGTTTAGCTAACATGAGAGAAGGCGACTACTAAGGGTTCCAACTATTTAGAGGTGATAAACAATGACAAATAAAACAATGAAAGAGCTACAGGCAGAAGTTGATGCATATATTAGTCAATTTGAAGAAGGCTACTTCAGTCCTCTTGCTCTTCTTGCGAGAATGACGGAGGAATTAGGAGAGCTTGCAAGAGAAGTCAATCATCGATATGGAGAAAAACCAAAAAAGTCTACAGAAACGGAAAAAGCGATCGAAGAAGAACTTGGCGATATGCTATTTGTTTTAATTTGTTTTGCCAATGCATTAAAAATTGATCTTGAAGCTGCGCATCATATCGTTATGAATAAATTTAATACGCGTGATAAAGAGCGCTGGACGAGAATAAAAGGAGAGAATGATTGATGGGGAAAATCAATATTGTTATCGCTGGTCCTCGCGGTAGAATGGGGAGAGAAGCAGTTCAACTTGTCATCAATGAGGATAATTTCCATCTTGCTGCTGTTATTGATCATAAATATGATGGTCAACTTTTAAGTGATTTAGACGGATTTTCTGGACTACATATTCCGATTTATACTGATATAAATGAATGCTTCCAAAAGACGAGCGTAGATGTTTTGATTGATTTGACGACGCCTGAATACGGAATGCTTCACGCGAAGACGGCTTTAGAGCATCGGATTAGACCTGTTATAGGTACAACAGGTTTTACAAAAGAGGATTTAAGCGAGCTTGAGGCGATTTGCCGAGAGCAGGAGATTGGCTGCATAATCGCTCCAAACTTTGCAATTGGAGCTGTATTAATGATGAAATTCGCCAAAATGGCCGGAAGATATTTTCAAGATGTAGAAATCATTGAGCTTCATCATGATCAAAAGCTTGATGCTCCATCTGGAACAGCTATCAAAACAGCAGAAATGATCGCAGAAGTAAGAACAATGAAAAAGCAAGGCCACAAGCAAGAAAGGGAAATCATCAAAGGTGCACGTGGAGCAGATTATGAAGGAATGCATCTTCACTCAGTTCGATTACCTGGATTAATTGCCCATCAGCAAATTATGTTTGGCTCGGAAGGCCAAACGTTAACGATTCGCCATGATTCCTATAACCGTACATCTTTCATGTCAGGTGTGAAAGTAGCTGTTGAGACAGTTATCAATCTTGATACGCTTATATACGGACTTGAAAACATTATAGAATAGTGAGGAGAATAAATAATGAATATAGCCTTAATTGCTCACGATAAAAAGAAAAATGATCTTGTTAGCTTTGTGACTGCTTACCGAGATATTTTTGAAAAGCATCATCTGTTTGCAACAGGTACAACAGGATCTCGAATCATTAATGAAACAGGGCTTGATGTTCATCGTTTTCAGTCTGGTCCATTCGGGGGGGATCAAGAGGTTGGGGCATTTGTCGCAAATAATAAAATGGATGTTGTTATTTTCTTTCGTGATCCATTAACAGCACAGCCACATGAGCCAGATGTTTCTGCTCTTATTCGTCTATGTGATGTTTATGCTGTTCCACTTGCGACGAATATGGGGACAGCAGAGGTCCTAATTCGAAGTCTTGAACGAGGAGATTTATCTTGGCGGACTTTTGTGAATGGAAAAAGTGGTGAAAATAATGAAACAAATAAAGCTTGATATTTTAGCATTTGGAGCTCATGCTGATGATGTTGAAATCGGTATGGGAGGAACAATTGCTAAATATACAGCATTAGGGAATAAGGTTGGTATTTGTGATCTGACAAAGGCTGAGCTTTCATCTAACGGAAATGTTGAAACAAGAATGATGGAAGCAAAATCAGCTGCAGGCATTCTTGATGTTGATGTTAGAGAAACACTTAATCTTCCTGATCGTGGATTATTTTCTAATGATGAATACATAAAACAAATCGTTCGGATTATTCGTAAATATAAACCACAGCTCGTCTTTGCTCCTTATTTTGAGGATCGCCATCCCGATCATGGACATTGTGCGCAGCTTGTAGAGGAAGCTATTTTTTCCGCTGGAATAAAGAAATATGATAGCGAATCAGGTGATGCTCCACATCGTGTGAGAAATGTTTATTTTTATATGATAAATGGGTTTCATAAGCCGGATTTCGTCATCGATATTACGAGCTATATTGATAAAAAGATCGAAAGCCTTAATGCGTATAAAAGTCAATTTACGAAAAATGAACAAACCTTTCAAACGCCACTCGTTAATGGCTATATTGAAACGATCTCAGCACGAGAGAAGCTTTTTGGTAAAGAAGTTGATGTTGCTTATGCTGAAGGCTTCATGAAAAAGCGGCCTTTACTTATAAATCTTGATTTACTTGGAGAAGAATGATGAAAAAGAAATTAAAAATTGGAATTACTTGTTACCCAACAGTTGGCGGATCAGGGGCAATTGCGACTGAATTGGGTAAAAAACTAGCAGAGAAGGGACATGAGATTCATTTTATTTCGTCTAGTCTGCCATTTCGCTTGAATAAAATGTACCCGAATATTTATTACCATCAAGTAGAGGTAAATCAATATTCGGTTTTTCAATATCCACCATATGATATTGCGCTAGCGAGTAAAATGTCAGAAGTGATTAATCGTGAAGGGCTTGACCTGCTACATGTCCATTATGCTATTCCCCATGCTGTTTGTGCGATTCTTGCGAAGCAAATGAGCGGAAAGGACATAAAGATTGTGACAACCTTACATGGGACAGATATTACTGTCTTAGGCTATGATCCTTCACTAACAGCATTGATTAAATTTGCAATCGAAAATTCAGATATTGTTACTGCAGTGTCAAACTCATTAATTTCGCAAACATATGATGTGATTAAACCAGAGAAATCGCTTGAGCTTGTCTATAATTTTATTGATGAAGACGTATATCGGTTAACTGACTCCTCCTATTTACGAGAAGAATATGGGATAAAAAATAATGAGAAAATTGTCATTCATGTCTCTAATTTCCGTGCGGTTAAGCGCGTGCAAGATGTCGTTAAAGCTTTTGCGAAAGTGGCAGAAGCAGTACCTTCAAAACTATTACTTGTCGGGGATGGTCCAGAAATGACCGTCATCTGCCGTTTAGTAACCGAGCTAAATATTAGTGAGAAAGTTTTGTTTCTTGGCAAGCAAGATAATCTTGAGGAATTGTATTCAATTAGCGATCTGATGTTATTGTTGTCAGAGAAAGAAAGCTTTGGACTAGTGGCACTAGAGGCAATGGCATGTGGTGTCCCTTGTATTGGTACGCTTGTTGGCGGAATTCCTGAGGTAATTACAGATGAGGAAAATGGCTATTTATGTGAACTTGGCGATATCGAAACCATTGCGGAAAAAGCAATTGCTTTATTAAAGGATGATGTATTACATAAACAAATTTCCACAAAGGCGATCAATTCAGCCTATCATAATTTCCGTAGTGAGCTTATCGTTACAGAATATGAGGATATTTATTATCAGCTTTTAAAGAAAGGTGAGGTCGAATGAAGGAACCCTTTCTCGCGGCTATTCCGCTTTTATCAAAAGTCGAGGCTGCTGGTTTTGAAGCCTATTTCGTCGGCGGCTCTGTTAGAGATTGCTTGCTCGGTAAGAAAATAGAAGATGTTGATATTGCGACTTCCGCTACGCCTGAAGAAATAAAAACCATTTTTCAAAAAACAATTGATGTTGGAATTGACCACGGAACGATCATCGTTCTATTTAATGGGATTCCGTATGAGGTAACAACGTTTCGAACTGAGACGGAGTACGTTGATTTCAGAAAACCGAAGGAAGTTCAATTTATTCGTTCCTTAGAGGATGACCTAAAGCGCAGAGATTTTACAATGAATGCAATCGCTATGGATAAAAAAGGATGTCTTATTGATCCGTTTAACGGAAGAAAGTCAATTGATGACAAGATCATCCAAACAGTTGGCAAAGCTGAGGAGCGCTTTTCAGAGGATGCTTTAAGAATGATGAGGGCTTTGCGGTTTTTTAGTCAATTGGATTTTGAAATTGAGAAGGCGACTTATGAAGCGCTTGTGTCATTAGGTCATTTGCTTGAAAAGATTTCTGTAGAAAGAAAGCTAGCTGAGTTTGAAAAACTTCTAGTGGGAAGGAATCGAAGCCAAGCTTTGCTCGTCTTAATAGAAACAGATTTATTCAAGTATTTACCAGGGATGTCACTGTTTAAACATTCCATCCAAAAAACGGCAAGGCTTGATTCTCAAGCTCTTTCACTATTAGAAATGTGGACGCTTCTACTCAGTCAATGTGAATTGCATGCTAAAGAATGTCTCGCATTTTTAAAAAGCTGGAAAATGCCTGTAAAAAAAATAAAAACCCTTTCCTTATTAATAAAATGGCTCCATTTCAGACAGGAAAATAATTGGACCACTCTAGCGCTGTATGAGGCAGGAAGTGGTGAAATTGTGGCAAGTGTGGAGAGAGTCTTTAATGTTCTACAAGGCAATGATGTGGATAAGCAAACCAGTAGCCTAATGGTAAGCTATGCAGCCCTTCCTCTTAAGCAGCGAGGCGAGCTTGACGTAACGGGAGACGATCTTCAAGCATGGTTTCAAAAAGGGCCTGGTTCGTGGATAAAGGAAACGATCGAACAAATTGAAATCGCTGTGATTAACAATGAAATACGAAATCAAAATGATTCGATAAGGGAGTGGCTTCTCGGATGCAATCAGAAGTAAGAAAAAAATTGCTCGATGCCTTTACGAAGAATCAGGATGAATACCTATCTGGCCAGTATTTAGCTAATTTAATTGGGTGTTCGAGAGCGGCCATATGGAAACAGATTGAGGAATTAAGAAAGGAAGGCTTTCTTCTTGAAGCCGTGAGAAAGAAAGGCTATCGAATTATGAGAACGACCGAGAAAGTAACCGCTGATGAAATTAGATTAGGGCTGCAGACAGAATTTCTAGGTAGACAGATTCATTATGAAGAATGCGTTGATTCTACACAGAAAATCGCTCATAGACTTGCATATGAATCAGCACAAGAGGGAACATTGGTTATAACAGAGGAGCAAATTTCCGGAAAGGGACGAATGGGCCGGGCATGGCATTCTCCTAAATATACTGGTATATGGATGAGTCTTATTTTGCGTCCGAATATTCCCCCATCAATGGCTCCACAGCTTACATTAATTGCCGCAGTTGCGGTTGTTCAAGCAATCGAAGCTTTTACAGATCTCACGCCAAAAATCAAATGGCCCAATGATATTTTAGTAAATGGCAAGAAAGTAACGGGCATTTTAACAGAGCTTTTAGCAGAGGCTGATCGAATTAATGCTATCATTATTGGAATGGGCATTAATGTGAATCAGCAACTGGAAGATTTCCCAATGGAATTACGAAACATTGCGACTTCGTTATCAATTGAAGCTGGAGAAAAGTTTGCTCGTGCAGAATTAATTAAGCTTCTTCTCCTTAAATTAGAGCAATTATATAAGCTTTTTTTGGAGCAAGGTTTTTATCCAATTAAGCTTTTATGGGAAAGCTATGCGATAAGCATAGGAAAAAATATTACAGCAAGAACTCTTACGGGCAGTATTCATGGGAAAGCACTTGGAATAAACGATGATGGTGTTCTCATGATCGAGGACTCCGCTGGAGAAATTCACTATGTATATTCTGCCGATATTGAGTTGGAATAATAATAATTTTTCTAGTCAACACGATGGTGGATTTGATATAATTCATTTGAAAGGTTAAATAAGAGCGCTTGCTTTTGTTCTGCTTTTCGATTTGGGCAGTATCACATGCTGAACTGCACCTTTTGTTTTTGTAAAATGAACTGAAGAATTTCTGCCTAGATCCACAAATAGGACGGGACAGAGGGATGAAACACAATCATGAGCTAATTTCAGATCCTTCTGCTTGCAGAGGGATTTTTTATATGTTTAGCATAAGCGTCTGCCTTTTTACTTGCTTTGTTCTAAAGACGCTTGCGCTTTTCTTTAGCTCAGCCTACAGCTAGGTGAATGTTTTATGACCCTCATCCAAAACAAATGAGGAGGAATAAAGATGAAGAAAACATTGGATTTTCAAAAAATGAAACAAGCTGGAGAAAAAATTGTCATGTTAACGGCCTATGATTATCCGAGTGCCAAACAAGCTGAACAAGCAGATGTTGATCTGATTTTAGTTGGTGATTCTCTCGGAATGGTCGTGCTCGGCTATGATTCAACTGTTCCCGTTACATTGGACGATATGATTCACCATGGAAAGGCTGTTAGGCGAGGAGCAATTGATACATTTATTGTTGTTGATCTGCCGTTTATGAGCTATCATTTATCAATCCGTGATACATTGCAAAATGCAGCAAAGATTATTCAAACAACAGGTGCACATGCTGTGAAGGTTGAAGGTGCTGATGATGTGCTTGAACATATTGCAGCGTTAACGAAAGCTGGCGTACCAGTTGTTGCCCACCTAGGCTTAACACCACAGTCCGTTGGCGTTCTTGGCGGGTATAAAGTTCAAGGGAAAGATGCGGAGGCTGCCAGACAATTAATCGCCGATGCAAAGAAATGTGAGCAGGCTGGTGCATTCATGATCGTGCTAGAATGTGTGCCAAAACAGTTGGCGAAAGAAGTTTCAGAAAATTTAACGATTCCAACAATTGGAATTGGAGCAGGCGTCGATACGGATGGTCAGGTTCTTGTCTACCATGATATTCTCACTTATGGAGTCGAAAGAGTTCCTAAATTTGTGAAGCAATATACTGATTTGAATAATGCAATTAAACAAGGAATATCTACTTTTGTTGCTGAGGTAAAACAACGTAATTTTCCGCAAGATGCGCATAGTTTTACAATGAAGGAAGAAGAATTGCTCTCTTTATACGGGAAATAATAGTGGGCAGAGGCGAAGAAAAGTGGACATCTACGTTGGAGGAACAAGTATGAAAGTCATTAAGACGATTAAAGAAATGCGAACAATTATTTTAAATGAAAAACAGCAAGGAAAATCGATCGGATTTGTGCCGACAATGGGTTTTTTGCATGAAGGACATTTACGGCTGTTAGAAACGGCGAG
>JAEWDX010000328.1 GCA_023389895.1 Bacillota bacterium | reverse complement strand
GTGGTAACTTAATTTTATCAGAAGTGGTCCTTATTTTATTACAAAAATAATTGAAGCCGGTGAAATTTTACTTGTCGTAAAATTTCACCGGCTTTTTCATGTTAGAGGTGGGTTTTGTCCCAGCCTCTTTTATCTTTATTAAATGAGAATTAGTTTAAATAAATGAGAATTATTGTTATTGTTCAATGATTATCCATTTTTATGTGATATTTAATAAATTGGTGGTTAAATGTGCACCAAAATCGAAATGAAAGTGTGGAGTTTCCAACCCTATCGAACATTTGTTAATAGTCTTACAATAATAAGTGAAGAAACAATCATTCTTATTCAATAGAATGAAAAAATAATATTTTGTAATAGTAAAATTGAAATGGGGGTTCTTAATGAATATCTCAAGAAGAAATTTTATTAAAACTGGAATAGCTGGGTCAGTAACGTTAGGATTGTCCGGTCCAGTCGTTTCACGTAAATGGTTTCAACCTGCCACTGCGGCTAACCAATCTCAAGAAATAGAGGCATTTACTTATCATACGACAAACTGTGGCGGCCGTTGTGCCTTTAAATGTACAGTGCGAGATGGAAAGCTTGTCATGATTCAACCGAATAATTGGACAGATAAGAGGTTTTCAACCGTTTGCTTAAAAGGTTTGAGTGAGCTAGAGCGAGTCTATAGTCCAGACAGACTCCAAACACCTTTAAAGCGAGTTGGCGAAAGAGGAGAAGGAAAATTTGTTCCGATTTCATGGGATGAAGCGCTCACTACAGTTGCAGATAAGCTAAAAGAGCTAAAAGCTCAACATGGTGGTGAGTCCATTTTGATGAGTGTATCAACTGGAATTGAATACACTTATCCAAATTTAAACACGTTATTAGGTACGCAATGGGTTTGTGAAGCGGGAATTGATATTGGATTTGCGAATGGCTTGGATGAATGTATCGGTGGTAAAACATATGGATACGTTCAAAATGAGACAACTGACTGGGTAAACTCAGCGACAATTATTTTTCTAGGTTGTAATATTCTTGAAACGTCACTTACTGATTCGAAATTCTTCTTTGCAGCGAAGGAAGCTGGAGCAAAAATTATTTCAATTGATCCGAACTACTCTACAACTGTTTCTAAGTCGGATCAATGGATTTCGATTAAACCAGGTGCAGATGGAGCCTTGTTATTAGGGATGATTAGTATCATTTTAGATAATAATTGGTATCAACCTGATTACTTAGTTAAGAACTCATCAGCTCCATTCTTAATAAGAGAAGATAACAAACAATTACTTCGTTTAAATGATGCTGGTGATGATGTAGAATCAAATCCTCATTTAATTTGGGATGAAAATAGTAACTCTGCAAAGCCTTTCAATGCGAGTGATGTAAAGCCAGCTTTAGAAGGTGTGTTCACTGTTAATGGAATGAAAGTGAAAACTGTATTCACTTCATTAAAGGAAAATCAGAAGCAATATACACTTAGCTGGACTGCAGAAAAAACAGAAATTGAAGAAGATGTGCTCTACCAATTAACGAAGGATTATGCAACATGCGGACCAGCTGTTCTTGGTTGGGGCTATGGCGGTACTGATAAGTGGACGAACGCTGACGTTGTTGGACATGCTGGAGCTATTCTCGGTGCACTAACTGGAAACTTCGGCCGTGTTGGTGGTGCTGTTGGAACCGCTTTATTTCATGGTACTTCATGGGATGCAACTCTTAACTCTTGGGTGCTGCCACCTGAGTTCCAAGGTGCTCCATTAGAAATGACAACAGCAGATATGCGTGAAAAGGAAAACTCAGTAAGGGCTGTTATAAACATTGGAAATACTTTGCAACAGCATTTTGCTAATTTAAGTAAAACAGTGAAATGGATTAATGAATTAGATTTTGTTGTGACAATTGATCCTTTCCATAATTCAAGTGTTGATTATTCTGATATCGTGCTTCCAGCTTGTACACCTTTTGAGAGTGAGTATGACATTATGAATATGCAAATAAACCGTTCTCATGTACTGCTGTCGCAAAAGGTTATTGAACCTTTACATGAAAGTAAATCGGATTTCCAAATAGAAAAAGAGTTGCTTGCTAAATTCGGATTAGATAAGTATCTTCCGAAAACACCTGAGGAACTTCAAAGAACTCGGTTAGATTCAGATGATCCTGCTCTAAAGGGAATTACTGTTGATACTTTGAAAGACAATAATTTTATCATGCGGTTAAATGTACCAGATGAGCCATACCGTGGGTTTATGGATCAAAAATATAATACGCCAACAACAAAGCTAGAAATCTATCACGAACAAATGGTTGAATATGAACAAGCACTTCCGAATTACGATGCCCCATCGGAGGTTTATGATGGCAATCCTTTAATGGATAAATATCCATTGCAATTTAACCAAGCACATACAAAATATCGTGTGCATTCACAATTTACAAATGCTGAATGGATCAATCAGCTCGATGATGGCCCAAGATTAGATATGAGCCCTGTAGATGCTAAGGATAGAGGGCTAGAAAATGGGGATACAGTTGAGATATTTAATGATAGAGGCTCTTTCAAGGCGAAATGTAAGCTGACAGAAGCGATGCGACCAGGTCAAGTAAGACTTTATGAAGGCTGGTGGACAAAGCATATGATCGGTGGAAATCTTCAAAATGTAACAAACGATACATTTATCGAACGTCAATATAAGTTAAGATACGGTCCAGTTATTCCATATAATGATACTTTAGTTGAAGTGAAGAAGATTTAGGAGGTGGTTTCATGACTAAGTTGGGAATGGTCATTGATTTAAATCGTTGTGTAGGATGCCAAACATGTGTGAATGCTTGTAAAATGCAAAATAATGTCCCGATGGGAATGCTTTGGAATCGGGTTCTTACACAGGGTCAAGAAGAAGTAGACGGTGTTGCTGGGATTTTTCCAAACGTGACAAAGAAATATATTCCAATCTCTTGTCAACATTGTGAAAATGCTCCATGCGTGAAAGTTTGTCCAGTAGAGGCTACGTACAAGGATGAAAAAGGAAGAGTATTAATTGATTACAATCGTTGTATCGGCTGTCGTTATTGTATGGCTGCTTGTCCTTATAATGTTCGGGTATTTAATTGGGAGGAAGCAGTACGCCACCCCGGCTTTAACTATGGTGATAGTCGAGTACCGACTCGTAAAGTTGGTGTGGTGGAAAAATGCACAATGTGTAGTGAGAGAACGGATGAAGGATTAGATCCAATGTGTGTTGTCTGCTGTCCAGCTGAAGCGAGAACATTTGGAGATTTAGATGATCCAGACAGTGAAGTTTCCAGATTAATTCGTGAAAAAAATGGAGAGACGCTGTTAAAAGGAAAAGGCACGAAGCCTCAAGTATATTATTTAGGCTTGAATGGAGGGGAATGATAGATGACAACGATAACAACCAAGACAACCAAAGCTAAATTCAACCTATCCATGGGTGTATTAGGTGTTTTAACCCTTTTAGGTATTGGGGCATTAGGATACCAGCTTGCCAATGGACTTGGTGTAACAGGGATGAATAATATCGTTTCTTGGGGACTTTACATCACGATGTTTATGTTTTTTGTCGGTCTGTCTGCTGGCGGCCTGATCGTATCGTCCTCAGCGACAGTGTTCAATATCCCTGCCTTTAAAGTGGTAGCAAAGCCTGCGACAATCCTTTCGGCCGTTTGTATTATTATTGCAGCAGCTTTTATTATGGTAGATTTAGGGAGTCCTTTTCGAATTCTAAATTTAATTTTACATTCGCAATTTAAATCACCATTAATGTGGGACGTTGTCGTAATTACCCTTTATTTAACAATAAATATCGTGTACTTATTTGTAATGACTAGAAAAAAGCCAAATGAGAAATTGCTGAAAGTCATGTCAAGTGTGGCGCTTCCAGTTGCCATTCTCGTTCACTCTGTTACAGCATGGATTTTCGGTCTACAAATTGCCCGAGATGGATGGCATACCGCCCTTATGGCTCCTTTGTTTGTGGCGTCGGCATTAGATTCGGGACTTGCCTTGCTTATCATTGTTCTTGTGCTTTTAATGACATTTAAAGTATTTTTTGTTGATAAAAAATTAATTACAAGCTTAGCTGGTCTTTTAGTCACTTGTGTAGCGGTAGATGCTTATCTAGTTTTTTCGGAAGTGTTGACAATGTTTTATCCACAAGAAGCATCTGTCATGCTCGTTTTAAATGAAATGCTTACAGGATCAATGGCACCATTTTTCTGGGCAGAAATTATATTAGGATTTGCCATCCCTCTAGCTATATTGTTATTTAGAAAAAATAGAGAAAAGATTGGCTTAGTCGTTTTTTCATCAGTATTAGTCATCATCGGGGTATTTTGTAAACGGGTATGGCTTCTCTTTACGTCGTTTATATTCCCACATGTAGAAGGTTCGCCTGGTGTTACATTAGGTTACTATAATCCTGGTGCAGCTCCAAATGTTCACACTAGCTTCTGGGGAAGAATTGGTCAGTACACACCGACAATGATAGAATTGATGGTTGTAATAGGAATGCTTTCATTAGGTGTAATACTATTTATTGTATTAGCTCGTAAGATTCTTCCAAATAAAGTACAAGAATCTAATTAGCACAATCTTGTGAGAAATCGGCAGCAGTGCTATAAGGAGAGAGAGAGCATTATGACAAATACATGGGCTGACATATGGGAGTTAAGAGCATCATTGTACAGTGTTTTTGCTAACATTTTGCTAGAACCAATTCAGTTAGAAAATAAAGCGATGCTTACGAGGGAATTTTGGCGTGATTTTCCTCTGGAAGATGCCAATCCTCAGATAAAGTCCGGCCTGGAGCAGTTGATTGAGTGCGGGTCTAAATTAGAGGAGCTTAGTACAGAAAAATCCATCGAAACGGTAATGGTTGAATATACAAAACTGTTCATTGGACCAGGTGTGCAGAAAGCTCCACCATGGGAATCCTTTTACCGTACTAATAAGCGATTATTCTTTGGCCAACCGACATATGAAATGAAAGAAATCTTAAATAAGTACGGTTTGGAAAGTAAAAAGAAGGGTCGGCAACCAGAGGATCATATTGGGCTTGAGTTGTTGTTTATTTCTGTGTTAACTGAACAATTGCACAAAATAGAACTAGAGAAACAAATTTCTATTATTAAGGAACAAATTACTTTTATAGACAACCATCTACTCACGTGGATTCCAGAGCTTTGTAATGATGCAAAAGAGCATGGAGGTGTAGGGTTTTATGGCGGATTAATCGAGCTCGTCTGGGGAACACTTCTTTGGGACAAAGAATTATTAGCAGAGTTTGTTACGAGTCATGAAGAAGCTAATGAAGGGATATTACTGAAGAGTATCGATTAATGGATGCACTGTTAGAATCCTTCTACTGTTATATTTAGTGTTTATCCCGCATTAACGGGCTGTAAGACCCCCACATCAAGAAGTAGTGGAAACACAAAATTCTAAGTGGGGGATCTAACAGCCCATAAAATTGTCACGTAATGAAGCTAATCGTGCCAATAACTCAATGGGACCGGAAATCTCGCGTAATTGGGACCTGTCCCCAGGTCCAATTCTTCACCCCCAAGTTCCCTTACTTCGCAGTATGCTTTCTAACAACCGGCAATATCTCTGTTGCAATCAATTCAATATTCTTCATAATCTGTTTGAACGGCACACCGCCAAAATCAATTTGTGCCATAAAACGCTGTTGACCATATAATTCATACTGATAAAGCATTTTTTCAATAATTTGCTGTGGGCTGCCGACCATAAGTGCATCACGGTAGTCTGAGCTTTGAGCGAATTGCTGCTTCGGATAGCCGCCGCCTCTAAGTGAAATGAATCCTGCATTAATATGCGGATAGTATTCACGAAGGGCATCCTGTGAATTTTCCGCTGTATAGAATAAACTCGTTGTTGCGATTGGCAATGTATCAGGATCAAAGCCATTTTGTGCTGCTGTTTCGCGATACGTATCGACAGAAATCTTGAAATTCATGGCTGGTCCACCTAATGTTGTCAGCATCATAGGAATGCCAGCGTATCCTGCCTTGATTGCACTTGCAGGTGGACCGCCAACTGCACGCCAAATCGGCAACGAGCCATTTTTAGGCTGTGGATAAATTTCGGCATTTTTCAATGGAGGGCGGAATTGACCTTCCCAAGTAATGCGTTCTTCCTTGTTGAGTTTCACTAATAAATCAAGCTTTTCTTCAAAAAGCTCCTCATAATCGTTTAAGTCATAGCCTAGTAAATCATAGGCTCCGACACGTGAACCGCGTCCAGCAACAATTTCAGCTCGCCCATGTGAGATTAAATCAATGGTTGCAAAGTCCTCATACACACGAACGGGGTCTGAGACACTTAAAACGGTAGCAGAGCTGGCAATTTTAATGTTTTTTGTTGCTTGTGCAATCGCACCTAGTATAACGGTATGTCCTTGTGAGACAAAAAAGCGTTGATGGCTTTCGCCAACACCAAATACATCGATTCCCGCCTCGTCTGCTAATTTGCTTGCTTCAATAAGCTCATGAATTCGCTCTTCAGCACTTAAGCGATCCCCTGTTAACGGATTTAAAATATGGTCGCCAAGTGAGTATAGGCCAAATTCTAGTCCTTTTTTCGGATCAATTCGATAGTTTTCCATTTATGTCAGCTCCTTTTAATCTAATGGTTCAGGCGATGAAAATACCAAAAGTGTTGAGTTGTAAATAATGTTTAGTCTAATGGTTCGAGATCAGCTTCAATGTCAGCACGTTTTCCTTCTAAAAATGGTGGTAGACTGAGCTGTTGTCCTAATTCCTCGATAGAAGAGTCAACTGTAAATCCCGGTCCATCTGTTGCTAATTCAAATAGAATTCCGTTGCCGTCTCGGAAATAAAGGCTTTGGAAGTAGTAGCGATCGATAACACCAGATGAATGTAAGCCACGGTTTTGAACTTTTTCCTCCCATTCATGCAGCTCCTCTACATTATTTACACGCAATGCTAAATGGTGGATGCTGCCACGGCCTGGCTTTTCACTTGGTCCCTCCAACTGCTTAATCACAACTTCTCCAAAAGGCTGCCCCTCCACAGATTGAAGCAGTGCTTCCTTCTCCGTCCTTGACACAACCGTAAAATCAAATAGCTCAGTTAACAGGTTGACCGTCCGATTGATGTAGTGAACCGTAATTTCGATCGTACCCATTCCTAAAATACGATGCTGCTCCTCGACAGATGAATCAGCCCAATGCTGCCAGCCTGCTGGTGTTTTGGCTCCATTATGATTTAGCAGCACGAGCCGCAACCCTTCATAATCCTCGAAGAAAATGGCATCACGTCCAGCATAGGTTGTAATTTCACTATGCACTACATTTAAGGAAGCAAAGCGATTTTTCCAGTAGATTAAGCTGTCATAAGAAGGAACAAGCTGACCAATTTGTGTGATCGCATTTGTTCCACGAACGGTACGTCCTGCAGTAGGAATTTCAAAAAACGTTAGCTCTGTACCAGCACT
Source organism: Bacillota bacterium (assembly GCA_023389895.1). Lineage (GTDB taxonomy): Bacteria > Bacillota > Bacilli > Bacillales > Cytobacillaceae > Cytobacillus. Next base: position 6,056 of record JAEWDX010000328.1, on the reverse strand, counting down.
GCCTGTTAAATCACCATAAAATAAGTGATACATCGATGGGGCATCCTGGTTTACCGTCTTTTTGACACGGCGTAAGCCAAGAACATTTTGATAAAACTCATTATTTTGTTTTCCGTTTTTCGTTAGCATTGAAATATGGTGATGTCCTTTAATCAAGCTCATATGAATCTCTCCTTTTAAAAAAATTATTAAACTCAGCGTAAAAAAATCTAAGCACAAATCTGTCAAAGTGAATTAACTTGACTAATCAAGTGATGAAACAAAAAAATTTAAGTGTCTATTCTTTTCTGCTGACTATGTTTATGAACTCGCGTCATCAATTTATATAACGTTTTTAATTCTTCCTCTGATAAAACTTCATTGAAAAAGGAAGACTGAAAGGCAAGCTGCTCTGGCATTGCTTTTTCTAAAACAGAATGTCCCTTTTTCGTTAAAATGATCGTTTTCGTTTTCCAATCTTGCTTACGCTCGATAAGGCCATCTTTTTCAAGACGAGCAAGCATCCTTGATATTCCGCCTTGTGTGACGGTTACTTTTTCGGCAAGCTCTGTTTGCGTTAAAGGTTCATACGTTTTTATTTGCACAAGCACATCAAATTGCGCAGTCGTTAAATCAAATTGTTTCAAAAAGTCATTTGACAGCTGGTTACTCTGATTCGTGAATCGGATAAGACGCAACCAGATGAGCGAACCCATTGTATTATTACGCAACCTCTATCCCTCCTTCACTTAAAAGCTGAAGCGCCTTCGGAACAAGTAAAGAGCAAATTGTTCCTGCGCAGTCCTTCCTTTGTGCTCGGCCCCGAAAAGCATAAGACGAGCCAGCATAAAGGTTGTTTTTTAACCTTTATGATAGATGGGCTTATAACCTCAATGGACTTGGCGCTAAAGCTAACTAATTATCATAAGTTAATTATCACTTTACTACTCAATTGACAATATTGCAAGTAGGATATCTCGAATTAAAGATATTCGATAAAATACGTCGACAACATATATAGAAAAAAGTAATCATTACGTGACAAATTAAAAAAGTTTATATTGAAATGGTCGAAAAATAAAACTATAATAAGATTAATTATTCTGAACATACCGACTAGTTAGTATATACAAAGAAAACATACTAACTGTTCAGTATGTAAGGATTAAAATAAATTTTCCATTTTCTTAAAAAGTTGAACAGTTGCAAAATCATTGACTAAACCAACTAGATGATAACTGCTGATGACGAATAAACATCATTTTATTATGAAGGATTGGGGGGTGTTTAGTTTTGAGTTTTAGGTTCGTATAAAGGATACTTCGATCAAGCATGTATTAATCCAGGTCTTTTTGTATCCTTAGTTATCTGAATTATCCGAATAGAGGGGGCGGTAAGATGAAAGATGGCAAATCGGTAAGTATTAAGAGGGTATTTATTCTAGCAGGAGCATTATGTGCTTATTTAATCGGATCAGCGACAGCTACTGGTCAAGAATCAATGCAGTTTTTCACCTCACATGGATATATCGGGATAGCTTCTATCATCATCACTTTAATTATCTTTGGTTGGGCTGCTTCTACACTCATTACTTTAGGTAGTGAGTTGGGGGATACGAATGAAAGCGTTTACGAATACTTCTTTGGGAATTTCGTTGGTTGGATTTTTGAGTGGTTTGTCATCCTGTTTTTATTTGCCCTATCCGTTACTTTAATTTCAGGTTCGGGAACGATCTTCGCAGACTTCTATGGAATGGATAAATTGTATGGTTCAGCTTTGATGAGCGTACTCATATTTTTAACGGTGTTGTTAAGTTTGCAAAAACTTGTAGATGTGCTAAGTTTTATCGCTCCAATTATTATTATTTTTACAGTCATTATTAGTATCGTAAGTATTGTGAATAATTCCGGTGATATATTAATGGCTGAACAATTCCTAAGTGAAGTAAAGGCGGTCCGTGCTGTAGATTCATGGGTGCTTTCAGGTATTTTATATTCTGCTTTTGGAGTAACAGTTGCAGCCCCATTTCTCATAAAAATGGGTTCTACCGTTGCAAATCGAAAAGAAGCTTTATATGGTGGTTTGCTTGGTGCTACCATTTACGCGATCACTATAGCGATTATTTCATTTGCACTGCTTGTCAACATAAAATATATTTTCAATAAAGAAACACCGTTAGTATTTTTAGCTGAAGGCTTTCATCCAATCTTTGGTGTTTTATTTTCACTCATCCTTTTAGCAGGATTATATACGACTGGTGCACCAATGTTCTGGTATGTTTGTGATCGTTTCGCTGCAGGAGGAAGTACTAGGCATAAATTGATATCGGCTATATTAATCGTTATCGCATTTATTGGTGGATTATATTTGCCATTTGCAAAACTAGTTGGGACTATTTTTCCCTTAACTGGGGTTCTAGGATTACTGCTCTTAATCGCTATTGGTATTAATCAAATAAAGAAAAAAATAAAAAATAATGCGGAGAAAAAAATAGAAAGCAAAAGTATTTAAATATGAAGGAGGTTTACTAGAATGAATATCGCGGAAATGGCGGTTAAAAATTATCATGAGTTCGGAGAATATTCCTTTTTAACTTTTCAAGATAAAGTGTTCACTAATTTAGAGCTAAATGAAAGGTCAGATTACTTTGCCCACCACCTTGCTAGTGGAGGAATTCAAAAAAATGATCGAGTATTAATCATGCTGCCAAATATTCCTGAAGTGATCATCAGTTATCAAGCTGTTTTAAAGAACGGAGCAATCATTGTCCCGATAAATGACTCATTAAATAAGAGAGAAGTTCAGTACATTGTTAATCATTGCGAACCAAGATTTATCATTACAAATACTGGGAATGAGCATAAAGTGAGAGACAGTGGGGATGGCGAAGGAGATCATCCTACGATTATTTTAGTTGATGCTCCTGACCTTGATTTAATTCATGTGAATACTGCCTCACAAGAGCCAGCTCATATCGTTAAAAAAGATCGGGATGATGTCGCAGCTATTATATATACATCTGGAACGACAGGAGTTCCAAAGGGTGCAATGATTACACACGGAAATATTCATTCTGTTCATATGGAATTACAGGCATTAAACCTTCTTTCCTTAGATGGTAATAGTTTAGTAGAAGTTGGTTTTTCTATGTTACTTGTTCTCCCCATTTCTCATATTTATGGATTAACAGTGACGATGATGTCTTATCTTATCGGGGCTCGCATGGTATTAATGCCGAGATTTGACATAGAGGAAATGTTCCATCTTATTGAAAAAGATCAAATCAATTTATTTTCTGGTGTTCCAACGATTTATTTGCGAATGGCAAAATACGCAAAAATGAAAAGTGTTGATGCATCATCTGTGAGATATTGGATTTCGGGTGCAGCCCCATTATCTCAAGATGTTCGACGATTATTTGAGGAACAATTTCAGACAAAAATTATTGAAGGGTATGGATTAACTGAAACAACATCTGGTTTTGCCCTGCAACGCCTTGAACGACCAATGAAACTAAACTCAGTAGGACAGGTTTTTCCAGAAAGTGAAGTTGGTGTTTTTGATGAAAACTATACTCTTTTACAAAAAGGGGATATAGGAGAACTAGCGATTAAAGGCCCGAATGTGATGAAAGGTTACTATAAGATGGAGGCTGAAACGCAAGAGGTTCTTAAAAATGGTTGGCTTTTGACAGGTGATATCGGTTATATCGATGAGGATCATGATGTTTTTATCGTCGATCGAAAGAAAGATATGATTATTCGTGGAGGATTTAAAGTCTTTCCTATCGAAGTAGAAAAAGTTTTAACTGAACATCAAGCTATTTCAGAGGCTGGTGTAATTGGTGTAACTCATCAGGATATGGGGGAAGTTGTCAAAGCTTTTGTTACGATAAAACAAGATAAAAAGGTGACAGAATCAGAATTAATTCAGTTTTGTAGGCAAAAGCTTGCATCGTATAAGGTTCCTGATAGTGTGATATTTTTATCTGAATTACCAATAAATGAGCTAGGAAAAGTATTAAGAAAAGAATTAAGAAAGTTTGCATTTTAAAGAGTAGATGATTTTTTTCTCTGTATTTGTACGGGTGTAATGTTGTTCATGATGAAAGGAGGATATATGAATGAAAGTCGTTGTTTTAGGTGGGGCAGCCCATATGGCACAACCAGCAGTTGAGTATTTAATAGAAGGAGAAGTTGTCGAGCAGCTAGTTCTTGCAGATATCAATTTTGAACGTGTTGATAAAATTTCGAAACAACTTGGCTCGAAAGTGGTGGCTGCAAAGCTTGATATAAATAATCAAACCGAGCTAATAGATAGGATAAAAGATGCCAACCTTGTGATGAATTTTATCGGTCCATACTATCGTTATGGTACGAAGTCTCTTAGGGCAGCTATTGATGCTGGGGTTAATTATTTAGATATTTGTGATGACTATGATGTAACGATAGCAGCCTTAAAATTAGATGATGCAGCAAAGCAAAGGGAAGTAACAGCATTAACAGGAATAGGTGCTTCACCAGGAATAACAAATATTTTATCTCGATTAGGTGCTGATGCGCTCGATCAGACAGAAGAAATAAACACATATTGGGTTGTAGGGGATGCTGAGCCGAGTGGGTTTGGAGCGCTAGTTCATATGTTTCATATTATTGAAGGAAGAGTGCCAACCTTTATAGATGGGGAACATAAAGATATAAAGGCCTTTCAAAAAGAGACATCAAAGATAATAGATTTTGGTTACCCGGTAGGACAGGTTACTTTATATCATGTCGGGCATCCCGAGCCAGTCACATTACCCAAATTTATACCTGGAGTTAAAAAAGTTACGAATCTAGGAGCATTATTGCCAGAGTTTCAAAATCCAATGTTTAAAACACTGGTTGATCTTGGGTTAACGAGTGAAGAACCAATTATCTTTAAAAATCAATCCGTTGCACCGCTGGAGTTCCTATTAACTTTATTCCATCACAAGCAAGCAAATGCAAAACCAAGGTTAGGAGAAAAACCACAATCGATTAGTGCAGCGCGAATAGAAGTAATTGGCTATAAGGATGGAAAACAAGCGAGCTATACATTCACAAAATCAGGCTTCGATAATATGGCAAATGGAACCTCAATTCCTGCTGGGGTTGCCGCTAAGCTTTTACTAGAAGGTGAAGTTGGTGTAAAAGGGGTCATTTCACCAGAGTGCTTAGATCCTAAAAAAGTCATTTCTCATCTAAAATTAGCTAAATATTTCGACGAAGGAAGAGGCTTTCAAGTAGATAGAGTAATCAATGGTAAAAGTGAACGAGGTTCTATCCTTGATATCGATAAATTCCCAGAGTTATGGAAATGAAAAAAATGGATATATAATACTTACTAATTACACAATAAAAAACAAATTCAACTGGGGGATATTATTATGTTGAAGGTAGTAGTTTTAGGTGGCGCTGGCGGGATGGGTTCTATGGCGGTAAGGGATCTCGTCTTGAATGATCGCTTTTCTGAGATTGTTATTGCGGATTTAAATCTTGATGCGGCCAAACAAGTAGCTGAAGAAGTAAATAGTAGGAAAGTTTCGGTTTCTAATGTTGATGTAACAGACGCTAAAGGATTGGTTAAATTATTAACTGGAGCGTCAATCGTCATTAATTTTGTAGGACCATATTATAAATTTGCTCCGATGATAATTCGTGCATGCATAGAAGCAAAAGTTAATTATGTCGATATTTGTGATGACTATGATGCGGCTGAAATCATCTTAGAAATGGATCAACGTGCAAAAGAAGCGGGAATAACGGTGTTAACTGGAATGGGGACTTCACCAGGGATGACGAATATTTTAGTAAAGATGGGGATGGATGAATTAGATGTCACAGAGGAAGTTGACACTATCTGGGTAATGGGGGAGTCTGAGACAGGATCAGCGATTTTATACCATGTATTTCACGGTGGCACCGGGCTCGTTCCTGGTTATTCTCAAGGTAAGCGTACGATGATTAAACCATTCCAAGAAGAAACTTCATTGATTGTAGATTTTCCTGAACCACTTGGAAGGGTGAAAGTGTATGATGTCGGGCATCCTGAACCAA
>JAEWDX010000326.1 GCA_023389895.1 Bacillota bacterium | reverse complement strand
TTAGCTTCTTCAATTGTTTTCCATCTAATTGAAGAATGTCCCTATATCGTTCAATCGTCATTTCACTAGTAGCATGGATTAATCTATGTACATCTTCATGCACGATAACAAGATTGCTAAATTCATCTGTACCACCCATATGTCGGGGTACCTTATGGTGACAGTGCAGCTTATCGGATGTCAAAAATTCACCTTTTACAGCACATTTTCCTAGTTGCATGGAGTACCTTGAAATTCTGTTATCTGCAAATTCTAAGTTGTCTCTACCGTAAGGTACTTGTAACATCTTGTTTATTTCTATGGCAATGTCCGCTCTGAGGTTTTGATGAAGTTTGAGCCTTCCCTCTTTTGTGTAGTCACATATATCTTGACTGAAGTTCATAGCATTGCTTGTTTGTGTATCTCCTAAGGGAAATAAATACAAACCAGCGATTTTATATGTTTTGAAATTATTCTTATGAAGTCTTTTGTATGTTTCCGATGGATTAATAGGTTTTCCATATTTCCCAATGGATTTTAGACGATTATACATGGTTTAAAAGTTTTCATCAACATACACTTACATAGTGTTTTGCTACGGAACACTTTCAATTTCCGACAACAACTGAAAGCGGAAAATAAAGTTGTACAAAAATAATATTCATAACTCATTAGTTACTTGTAGAGCAATAATAAAGTTGTTTAATTCTTGTTCAGCTAGGGGTAGCGCCAGAAAAAATGAAGATTTACAACGCTAAGAAATATACACGATTTTATGCAAAGTGAAGAACAAACCAAACAAGTAAAAATAATGCTAAATCAACGGTTTATGCACCTGTATAAAAAGACGTATAAATAATGTTCATAAGAAAAGCCACGTTGATTTAACAACATTCGTGGCTTTTTTGGTATTTCCAAACTTTCATTTTGGAACCACTTTTTAATAATAGATTGTATTTGCTTGTCGGGTAAACTGTCACTGGTTATGCGAGGGTTGTGAGAATTGTCACAGGGTCGTATTTCCAAAATAAAAAACGGCGGTTCTGAAATTATTCAAAACCGCCGTTTAGGTATATAGGATATACGCTACAATTTAAGATTAATTCATATCATCACGAAGTGCATCGACGATATTTTCTTTTTTAATCATGCTAAGTGCGTACATTGTTGTAATAAATATCACAAGGAACACACCAAGTACGCTAATGCCAATACTGCTCCAAGGGAATGTGAATTCGCCTTCAGCTCCGCCCATGAACATACCTTTATATATTAGCCAAGCTAAAATACCTGAGATAGGGAGTCCAAATAGTAATGTTTGGAACCCATAAAGGGCACATTCAAAGCGCATCATTTTATTGAAATCACGATTGGACATGCCAATTGAGCGAAGCATCGCAAGCTCTCGTCGACGTAATCGAATATTCGTAGAAATTGTGTTGAACACATTGGCTATCGCAATGAGTGAAATCATAATGACGAAAACAATGGTGAACAAATCAATAATGAAGATGATGTTGCGGTTTTGATCAAATATTTCATTTGCATTGTATATCGAATATTCGTAAGAGATTTCTTCCGATTCGATTACTTTTTTCATTTCATCAACTGACTGCGAGGCATCCTTTGACAGGAACGTTAAGCCCCAATCCATCGGAACATCAGCAAGTGCCCAGGTATCGATTAGTTGATATGGTGCAACAATCATAAACGTGTACGGTCTTACTTCAGACGGTAGCTTTGGTAATGGATCTACAGGGTACGTATCGACAAATGTAATCGCTACATTTCTCCCTTCGTTTAGTATTACGCCATTATTTGTGTTTGGTGTAATAACTAAATTCATCGACTGTTCTGTAAACATATCTATCATGTCATCTTTTTCAGATGCAGTGGCCGTTTGGTTTTTCGCTTTGGCAACGGCAATGACTTTCGCATTTTCCCCTGTATATTCAGCTACATCTAAGCCTAGGCTTTTAATAAAATCTAGGTAAATGCTATCCTCTAAAAACTGAATGTCCATCGGTAAATCAATCATCTCATCAGGCTCGACATAACCTGCTGCTTCTCGGTAGTCTGCAGAGAAATTATTCAAGTTAATTTTACTTGAATATTCCATCATGGATTGATAAGAACCTTCATAAACGCCATTTACGTTTTGTAGTTTGTCAAATAGCTGGAATGATTCGTTTTCTTTCATGTTCTCACTAAAGAACATAATATCGAAATCCGTGTTTACAACGGATGACTCTGCAGCCTGTTGTAGCGTTGTTTTGAAAGCGCTAGCTGATACAAACATGACAACACTTAATGTAAGTGATAAGACGATACTGCGATAACGTCTTTTGTTTCGCTTAAAGTTTTTAAGTGCAAGTGTGCGTTCTAACCCATAAATGCGCTCCATCCATTTAGAAGTAGTGATCGCTTTTGATTCTACTTTAATTTCATTTGTTTGACGAATACAAGCCATGACAGGGGTGTTGGCAGCTTTGCGCGCTGGGATATAAGCTGAAATTAAAATGGTCACCAAACTGATTACGACTGCGGCAATTATCATAGGAATCGATACTGTCAAAGTTAAAGGTACATTGTCATAGGCGACATTTCCGAAATTTTTCGACACAAGGGAAAGGACACCCTTGATACTTGGGATGCCGACTAGCACACCGATTGGTATACCGACCGCACCAATACAAAGTCCTTCAAATAATACGGAATTTCGCAACTGTTTTGCCGTTGCACCTACTGACAGCAGAATCCCATATTGCCGCATACGTTCGTTTAGCGAAATCGTGAACGCATTGTAAATAAGGAAAATTGAACCGAGCATAATTAAGGCAACTAAAATGCCACCAACTGAATAGAGCAGACTATTAAATGTTTTATCATTTGAAAGGCCCATGAATCGCAACACGTTGTCATTCATAACAAATTGATGCTCAGTCGCTAGTTCATCTGCATAATCATGAACTTTACGAGGACTTTTCATTTTAATAAAGGTACTGAAGCTATCCGCTTTATTCATAGTGTCGGTTGTTGTAATTAACGTATAACCAGGTGCTTTCACTTCTTCGAATGCAGGTCGTTTGAACGTCCCAACGACTGTGTAGGTTTTCTTACGCTCAGCTACAAAGGTTTCTGGATAGGTTGCATTTTCAGAAATGTAAGGGTCATATTGTGTGAGCTGTTTATCCTCGCTCATACGGCTCCCAACATTCAGTGAAAGGGTGTCACCAACAGAAATCGTCACTTCTCCATTTTCCTTAAGGTGCGAAGGAATGAGAATTTCTGTGTCATTTTTAGGTAATCGACCGGAAGTGAGTGTGATTGGTAAATGGTCATAGGTGTCTTGGTCGAAGCCAGCAATAAATAGATACGGCTTGTTGTCGTTTTTACCACCCTCAAGTTTGGCATAGCCAATGTTTTCAAAGGTGATCGTGTTTGCTATTCGATCATCTTCATTTTGTTGTTCTATAAATGTAGCGTCGACGTCGGAAAATCCAACGTGCCAATCGCCATACTTCATAATCGAGCCATTGATCATGTAGTTTTGCAGGGAGGTAGCAAAGGTAGCAACGCCTGTAATCATGGCAGCAGATAGAATAACGCCAATAATGGTCACAATCGTTCGCGTGCGGTTTTTTAGTAAACTTTGCATGGCGACTTTATTGAAAATATTCATTATCGTGCCACCCGTCTCTCATCTCGAATGACTTTGCCATCAGACATGGAAATAATCCGGTCCGCTTGTAGGGCGATATTTTCATCATGCGTGACAACAATCAGGGTTTGCTGATATTTTTCGTGGCTGGATTTTAACAAACGCATAATTTCATGCCCATTTTTGCTGTCTAAACTACCCGTAGGTTCGTCAGCTAGCATAACGGCTGGAGCGTTCATGAGTGCACGTCCAATCGCAACGCGTTGTTGCTGACCACCTGACAGTTGATTCGGTAAATGAGTTTTGCGGTCTTTGAGTCCAAGTAAGTTCAATAAATCCGTTAATCGTTCTTCATTCACGTTGCGTCTATCCATCAAAATCGGTAACGTGATATTTTCTACGACATTCAGCGTAGGAATAAGGTTGTGAAATTGGTAAATCAGACCAACTTCTCGACGACGAAAAATTGCGAGCTTTTCATTATTTTGAGCATATACATCTTGTCCGTTCAAGTAGATTTTTCCGCTTGTCGGTACATCTACGCCAGCAATTGCATGAAGTATTGTGGATTTACCTGAGCCAGATGAACCGATGATGGCAGTAAATTCCCCTTTTTCTATCGTAAGTGAAACATTGTCCAATGCTGTAACTTGGTTTTCACCTTGCCCATATACTTTGCATAGGTTTTCAATTTTTAAAAACTCCATTATGTGAGCCTCCTTTTGTGATGTACCCTTATAATAGAACTTTTAACTTACATCTTTGTGACTTTAAAGTGAGAGATTCGTCACTTTGAGAAACGAATTGAAAATATTGCGCCACCTTGCGGATGATTTTTGGCAGTGATAGTCCCTCCTTGGCGCGTAATAATTGTCTTGCAAAGCGCTAGGCCAATACCATATCCTGCAGTGCTCGTATTTTTCCCACGGTAAAATCTTTCAAATAAGTAGGGTAAATCTTCTTTTTTAAAACCTGGTCCACTGTCATGCAAGGTGATTTCAGTAAACAGTATGTTTTCCTCACAAACAATTTTAATCGTTCCGTTATCAACTGTACTCTCTATGCAATTTTTTAAAATATTTTGAATGGCCTCTGAAAGCCAGCCGAAATCTCCATGAATGATTAGTCCGTCCGATATGTTAACTTGTTGCGTAATATTGTGTAGATCCATCGAAATATGAAATGGGTGAAGCGAATCCTTTATTAAGGTTGCCACATCTAATGGTTCCATTTTGAAATTTACAATGCCTGCATCTAAACGTGATAATTTCAGCAGAGAGGTTATTAGCCAATCCATTTGTACAAATAATTTTTGTATATCCCATAGCAAAGTTTTACGCTCATTTTCATCTGGATTGTTCTTCAGTAAAGATAAAATCAAATTCGCAGAAGTAAGTGGTGTACGGAGTTGGTGTGCAATATCGGCTAGCGAATCGGCTAGATATATTTTCTCTTTTTTCAGTGCTACATTTTGTTCTCGAATGCGTAACGTCATTTTAGTGATTTCATTTTGTAAAATAGAAAGTTCGCCTTCATCTGAATTACTAATAAACAGGTGATCCGTATTATGAAGCACTAAATTTATTTGCTCAGAAATTTGTGTAATGCTTTTATAACGTGCTTTTGTAAATAGGAAAAATGCGATGCCAAACGCAGCACAAGTAGAAAGTATTAATAGGCCTGCTACTGGCTGGATGATAAATCCTAAAATGGTGGTAACGATTGTGATGCCGCAAAATAAAAGTGTAAATTGCCGAATCTCTCTATTTCGAAACATGGCCGCCTCCTAGTCGGTATCCTGTACCACGAACAGTTAAAATGTACCGCGGGTTGCCAGGATCTGTCTCAATTTTTTCTCTTAAGCGTTTAATATAGACGGTTAGGGTATTGTTGGTTACAAACTCGCCCGATGCGTCCCATAATTCGTCCAATAGCCTGTCTCGGGTGATAATGCTTTTAGGGTTATTAATAAACACTAATAATAATCGATATTCAAGAGCAGAAAGAAAAACCTCTTGACCGTCTTTTTTGACAACGCCACTCGTTGGGTCAACATGAAGGCCCTCCATTTCAAAGCCAACTGGAGAATGTCCGTTTTTTCGTAAAGCTGTTCCAATTCGAGCAATCAATTCACGTGGGCGAAAAGGTTTAGTGACATAGTCATCGGCCCCCATGTTCAGCCCCGTAACGACACTGGCTTCATCGCCAGAAGCTGTCAGAAAGATTACCGGAATGTTCTGGGTTTGCTTGATTTCTGTGCAAACTGCAAAACCGTTACCATCAGGTAGGGAAATATCAAGCAATGCTAAGTCAAATTTATGCGCCGCAAGCATTGAAATTGCTTCTTTTTGTGTAGCAGCGTGAGTGATGTTAAATCCTTCAGAGCGAAGTAGGAGAGAGAGGTTTTTCGCAATTTCCTGATCGTCCTCAATTAAAAATATATGTTTCATTTATTTTCACCAACCTTTTCTGTGCACACTTTGTATTTTAATGTACTGGTTTTCTGTTTTAGTAGGACCAAGTCATATAGTGATAGTATTTTCACAACGTCTTTAACTATTTGATAATTCATACTTAACACCTCTGAAGCTTTATTATTTATTTCAACAGAAATAATACCATGTATCTCGATGAATCCATACAGACTATTATTTTTGGATTAAAATAAACATTGGTACATGTCTCACCTATGTATTAATACCCGTTAATTTACTTTAGAAGATAGGTTATTAATTAATAAGCTTGTAAATTGTATAACTTTGCTTAGTCAATAACAATATCAGAAGAAATTTGAATTAAGAAAAGCAGGTGAAGCCACGAATAGGACTCAACCTGCTAATGTTTTATATCTTTTTATCTTAAAGAACATTCTTTTTTATATGGATTTATGTGTTGCGCAGTATGAGGCTACTACACAATCTGGCCCTTTAATTGAATAATACAGCTGGTGTAGCTTTGGAATAAAGTTTGATCATAAATACCTTGCAAAACCCATATTTTACGATGAATAAAAAGAATCATTTTGAAAAAAGATTGATCAAACTGGATTCGTCGTAATCACAATCTCTACTCCTAATTCACTTAACTTTTTTTTTAATCTCGTAATATTAACAGTTAGAGTGTTATTATCAACGAAAACAAGATCATCCCATAAGGCTTCTAGTTTGGCAAAAAAACAGAAAAAATACTGCCTTGTCCAATGACAGAGGATACTTTCATATATCCACCTTGCTGAATCACAATTTTTCTAACAAGATATAAGCCGATGCCAACACCTTCTGTTTGCTTAGCGTTCGCTCCACGGTAAAATCTTTGAAAAATAGAATTTATCTCTTTTTCTGTTATTCCCATACCATTATCTTTCACATCAACACGTGCAAACATCTCATATTTCTGAATGGAAATATCAATCTTTCCATGTTCCTGTGTATATTTCACCGCATTATCTAGCAAATTCACAAGCGCTTCTCCCGTCCACCTGACATCATGCTCTATGACAACAGACTGTTCTGAGTGAAACGTAAGCTCGATATGTTTATCACTTGCCTTCGGTAATATTTGCTTTATAGCAGTAAGCACTGTGTTTTCAATCGGCTGATTCTCCAAATTCAATTTGATGATTCCTGTCTCCAGCCGTGACATTTTAATCAGACTTTCCATTAGCCAATTTAAACGGATTATTTCATTCTGAACAATATGTGTAAACTCAGTCCGTTTATCCGCGGACAACTTATCATCAAGCAACATGTTATTATACATATTCAAATTTGTAAGTGGTGTTTTCAGTTGATGGGAAATATCCGAGATCAATGACTTTACAGCCTCACCGTCTTCTTGATGCCTCTGATTCTGAGCTTTAAGCATGCGCGATAATTTAATAATCTGCGTCTGTAGCTTGGATAGCATCGTATCCTCTAATGTAGAGAAGACCACATGATCTTGCATATTCATGAGAGACTGAATCGTTTCAGACAATTTGTTCAATACGATATTCATTTGTTTCCGAACAGCGAGCGTATAACCGATAAATAATACGGTAAGTAAAACGATGAACAAAATACTAAATAATAAAATCTTATTGCTGGCATTTGTTACGACAAGAGATGTGATAAAGCCTCCACTCAATAACATAAATGTAATAAGTAATGCGATAATTATTTTAGAAAAAGTCATTCTCATCGCTTTAGTCACCCCAAGTGTAACCAATTCCAAAAATCGTTTTAATAATAACAGGATTTTTCGGATTATCTTCAAGCTTGTTTCTAAGTCTTTTGACATTTACACTAAGTGTATTCTCATCGACAAAATTTCCATCTACATCCCAAAGCTTCTCAAGGATCATTTGCCTAGTTAACACTTGTCCATTATTTTGTGCAAGAATAGCCATTAATTTAAATTCATTCGCTGTTAGCTTCACTTCTTGATCATTCTTATAAACTTGCATTTTTTCAAAATTAATCGTTACATTATGATAATGATATAGATTATCGCTCTCATTTGTATCACTTCTTCTTAAAATGGCTTTAATTCGTTGAGAAAGGACTGGCATACTAAAGGGCTTCGCTATGTAATCATCTGCTCCTAAACGAAAACCATTTACCATGTCTTGCTCTGTATCATTAGCAGTTAAAAATAAAATCGGCACTTTGGAAAATTTGCGAACTTCTTCACATAGTATTGCGCCGCTTTCATCTGGCAAATTGATGTCAAGGACGATAAGATCAATCTTATTATTAATAAAAGCTGACCAGCCCTCATGATAGGAGTAGGCTGAAATCGTGTTGTAATCTTCCTGCAGAAGCATAAATCTTAGACCTTCATTAATAAGCTGATCGTCTTCTACGATTAAGATCGTGTTCATTCAATCATCCCCCTTTTCTACACCATTATTGTAGCATATAGAAGAGGCATATTTTGCATATGCCTCCTCTCAATTAATCCGATTCTCTTAACCGTTCAACGATGCTTAACTTATTCGTCCTATTATAAGCGAGCAATGGAACCGTCAAACATATTCCAAATACTAGAATAATAGAAATAGTAAAAGGTAGCCATGGGAAAGTATAAATCGCATAGGTTGCCTCCATACTGAATAATTTGAAAGCTCCATAGCATATAATGCTTCCAAAAATTGCAATTAACGCTGTCGAGATAACAGCATACCATGTACCCTCAAGTAGAAACATTCTTGTTAACTGTTTACGAGTCATACCGATGCTTTCCATTACCGCAAACTCAAGCTTTCTTACTCGAACACCAGTATACATTGTATTGATGTAGTTAAGAATTCCAATGAAAGCAAGAATGAATGCAATTCCACCACCTAAAATATAAAGTGTCATTTTCGCAGATTGCATACTTTCTGCTGTTTCCAATTTCGACTCCAGATATAGTTCTCGATCATCTGCAATCATGGTTCTTAGCTGTTCTAGAATCTCTGGCTGATTGTCTTTCTCAGCCTTTATATTCAATTTATATATCATTGGCTTATCAACTATTTTGCTAAAAGCTTCATGGCTTACATAAGTATTTGGTGCAATCATTCCGCCAGGCGCTTGAAACATCATATTTACGAATCCACCAATTTCGAAGCCTCTATTCGGATGATCGGTTAGCTCAAAACGATCTCCAAGCTTGAAGTTTTCTTCATCCCCACCAAGCAAAACGATTTCACCTTTATTAAATCGGTCCAGATCAATAGGCGTTTTTAAATTTTGATTTAGCTCTTCCACATACTTCGTGTCAATTCCGATCACTGTTGCTGTAAACCTATTTGGTTTAAGCAATTCTTCCTCGCTCGGACGCTCCATTTCACCTTTCTTGGCAAAATCATCAATATGCTTGCCAAATACTTTAGGATCATACTTTACTTCTTTATGTTCTATATATGTTATTCTAACATCGGTAACACCACTGATTTGATCAATTTCTTTGACCATATCTTCCGTAATCTTATCTTTGAGCTCATCCTTATAGCCAATAGACATCGTATTATTATATAGATCAAATTCATTATCCCAATAGCTATCTACAAAATTATCAGTATCCATACTTAGTACAAGTGTATTGACGGTCATAAAAGTCGTAAGCCCTAGAAATAAGGAGAGGAACACCACATATGCGCGTTTCTTCTCTCTAAAAATATTGCGTAAAGCCATTCGGTTCAGCTTAGAACCATAGCTCGTTCGAGCCGTTTTTGCTTTCATAGTAGTTCCAGTATACCGAATCGCTTCAATCGGAGAAACTTTACTTGCAACACGTGCCGGCTTAATAGAACTAATTAGAGTGGTAATAAATGCAAAAATGGCCGATCCAATAAAAATAACAGGGCTAAATGAAATCTCTACGTTTTTTAATGTTGAAATGCTAAGCGCCATTGGAACGATGACAAATGATATTAACATACCTAAAGCTATTCCAATAGGAACCCCGATGAAGGCCAGTCTTAAAGCTTGACCGATCACAATCCTTCTAATTTGTTTAACCGTTGTACCAATCGTTTTAAGAAGGCCATAAAACCGTGTATCACGAGATACAGAAATATAGAGCACATTATAAATCAGTAAATACCCACTAAGTACAAGGAACAATATAATTCCTATATAGCCTGTGAGTGTGGCCATATCAACGCTTTCATCTTGATCATACAGTGGAACGATTTTAACTTTCTGCTCAGAACTTAGCTTAATATCCTGCTCAAGCTGCTCAACTAAATCCGGTACGTTCTTATCATTATTAAAAATGAAAGATGCCACTCCTGAATTAATAGGGTAACCGTCTTTTGATTCAGCAAAAGAGGTAGAAACAAGCAGGCTACCAATATTGCCAGAACGAATATTCATATATTCGGTATACCAGCCACTAAGAACAAAAGATTCCGTTATTTCATCAGACTGTACACCATCTTTCTCCGTTGTGTAGGTTACAGGAATCTCCATGCCAATCTTCGGATCTTCAATGCCCATTGCTTTCAGAATCCAGGTCGGCGCTAGAATTTCATTCATTCCCTCTGGATAAGTCCCAACTATTTCATCATTTAACGGTGAACGAAACTTCTCCCATTCATTTTTGTCAAACCAATGCAAATTTACAGTAATATTTCCCATTTCAGGTGTGTTGGATACATTAGCAACACTTGCACCAAGTCCGACCTCCTTTACATAATCAAGCTGCTCAAGCTGCTTAACCTGTTCATCAGTCGGTAAAGTCAATGCTCCATGGGCTAATGTCCCCATCATTTTCAATTGTTGATTTTCCATCGACTTCAAAAAACTCATCCCAATGCTAAATACAGACGTAATTAGCATTGTTGTAAGCACAATCGCTAAAATGACAAATCGATTTCTCGTTTTATTATTTCGTAAGCTTCTACTCGTTAGCTTAGTAATGACCTTTTTGTTGTTGTTAGGAAACATCATGATTCTTGACCCCCAACAATTTTCCCGTCTTCAATGAGGATAACGCGATCAGCAAGCTGTGCAATCTCTTCATTATGCGTGATCATCACGATCGTCTGATTGAATTGACGGCTCGTTACTTTGAGCAGCCCGATAACCTCCTGACTTGTTTTACTATCCAGATTGCCCGTAGGTTCATCTGCTAGAATAATAGAAGGCTTAGTGGCAAGTGCTCTAGCTATTGCGACCCTCTGCTGCTGCCCTCCGGATAAGTTATTAGGAAGGCTATTAAGCTTATCATGAAGTCCTAATGTTTGAATAATATGCTCAATAAATTGCTTGTCAACTTGATTTCCATCTAACTCAATCGGGAGCATAATATTTTCGAACACATTTAAAATCGGAACAAGGTTATAATTCTGAAATACGAAGCCAATATTTCTTCTTCTAAAAATCGTTAGTGCTTCATCATTCATCTGGAAAATATCATTTCCTCCAACTGTCACTTCTCCACTAGTTGCTCTGTCAAGTCCACCTAACATATGCAATAAAGTAGATTTCCCACTTCCTGACGTTCCGACAATCGCAACAAATTCACCTTCATTTATTTCCAAGTCAATTCCATCAAGTGCTTTCACTTGATTTGCATCTCTATTGTAATATTTTTTAAGACCAACTGTTTTAAGTATGCTCATATTTTGCCTCTCCATCTCTATATGTATTTGAACTTGTTATATAAATTATAAAGTCTACTTCTTACGATCTAGTGACAGGAGGACAAAAAATTCTAAGAAGCTTATATTCTAAAAGTAAAACTATTATAAAGTTCTACTCAAATGTCTGCACTTATATTGGGCTGTCCGATAAGTCCCTAAAAGTAAAGAAGCTAAGATTTATGATGCTACTGGTGATCAATGGTATTTGTTTAGCTATACATCAAGTCAATCTATTTCTCAGTTAATTGAAACCGCTGCAAAGAACGGTTTCCTGACAGTTATCAGTAAGACACTTCCATAAGGCAGACAAAAGAAGAGCACATATTATACATGACTAATATATCCTCTTCTTTATTTTTATAATTTAGGTCTTGATAACATACGCTAAGAAATTATCAGTTTTTTTTCAAGTAACGGGAATTTCAAAAGGGCAAATATCAATGATAACTGCCCTTTTTATGTTAAAGTTCTATACTATATTTTCTTTACCT